>DUQT01000006.1 GCA_012837655.1 Actinomyces sp.
CCGAGGCCGTACACGCCCACATCCGCAAACGCTTTAGCAGAGGCTGAATCGTCTGCGTGAACATCACCGGTGCCAGTGATACGGGCAAGCTTGTCCTCTATTGCAGAAGCAATTTCGGCCGGAGAGCCCGCAATGTCAACGACTGCTCCAAGCTCATCAGGGCGCAGTTCTTCAAGGGTCGCGTACTGTGAATCCAGTAGCGACGCTGGCATGAAGTGATCTGTTCGGGCGGCGAGCCGGCCTGCCAGCAGTTCTCGGTCACCATCTAAGTGCATGAAAATAACTGGCGCTGTACCGCGACGCAGAACTTCGCGGTAGCTGTATTTGAGCGCCGAACAGGTAACGATTGTGGACTTACCCTTTTTTTCTTGGTCGGTCATCCAGTCACGGATGGTGTTCAGCCACGGCCAGCGATCCTCATCCGTAAGTGGGATGCCCCTGTGCATCTTGTCTACGTTGGACT
This sequence comes from Actinomyces sp., assembly GCA_012837655.1. GTDB lineage: Bacteria > Actinomycetota > Actinomycetes > Actinomycetales > Actinomycetaceae > Gleimia. The sequence goes on from DUQT01000006.1 coordinate 464, forward strand.
GTGGATGGAACTCGTCCGCCTCAGCGAACTCCCACCCCAAGCGGTCTTGCAAAATTGCCGCAACGGTAGTCTTGCCGGATCCCGAAACTCCCATTACAACAACGTGGATTGGTTCGTTCATGTTCTGCACTTCCCCGTGAAAGTCCGATCAGTTCCATTTAACCCCGAACGCCTCTTTGCTGCCGGGTGTTAGACTAGGGTTGTTTAAATTATTTTATCCCAAAGGTAATACCATTTGCAATGTATGAGAGTTTCTAACTTTCATCTAGAACGGACCCCCACCTATGCCAAAGTCGCGGTTTGAAGAAATTGTAGACGTGGTAGGCCCACGAATTAGCAGCGGAGAACTACTACCCGGCGATTCAATTACTCTGGCCGACATCGAGAAAGAATTTGACTGTTCCAGAACGGTTGCTCGCGAGGTTCAACGCAGCCTAGAGGAATGCGGCTTTGTAGATCCCCAGCGCAGACGCGGCCTCGTGGTTTTGGATGCCGAAAACTGGGATGTGCTGAACCCTCGCGTCATCAAATGGAGGTTGAGCGGTCCAAATGGTGATCGTCAGATCCGGTCTCTCATTGATCTGCGTGAAGCTGTCGAGCCCATGGCTGCCGAGCTTGCTGCGCGCTACGCTTCACGCGACCAGCGCGACGAACTACTTGCAGTTGGTGCTGAACTAGCGCGACTTGGCTCAGTTTCATCCGGCCCGGAATTCATGGATATGGACGTTCGGTTCCATACGCTGATCCTGGAAGCGTCAGGCAATGAAATGTTTGTTGCCTTAGGCTCGACTATCTCAGCTGTGCTCTATTGGCGAGCAGAAAATATGCTCATGCCTCCGCGACCAGAGCCGCGAGCCATGCGCGACCACCAGGTGATCGCGCAGGCTATCTACAACGGCGACGGTGTTACTGCTCGTGAAGCGATGCGCGACATCGTGGCCGAAGTTAGAACGGCATTCGATAGTCGAACTCCAAACGTCCTGCGCTTCGACTAGCGCAACCTATTCATCCAGCGCTTCCTTAGCTGCTGCACGCACGCCCTCGTTTGTAATTAGCTCCAGGAAATCGCCAACCCGAGCGGTGAATTCGTCGAAAGCAACCAGTTCTTGAGGGAAAATACCGCTATTCAAAATGCGCTCAGCGTGATCCTTGGGTGAAGTCGCGTCGGCGGTAACTTCCTTAAGTAGTTCCCGTCTGGGTTCGATCATCGCGTCCGCGATTGGACCTGGCTCGAAGCCTTTCGGAGGACATACGCACGCGATCCATGACGCGACCAGGAGTGCCATTTGTTGCGGCATTTCACCCTTTTTGAGCAAGCGCATTGCAGGTTCTGGTACACGCTGCAAGATCTTCGCGGAGCCGTCCGATCCGACCCGAGCCACCAGATCTCCTAGCGCGAAGTTCGTCCACCGCGCAAAGAGGTCATCCACGTAGCGGTTTGGATCAAATCCTGATGGAAGGTCGATTGATGGCAGGAATTCGTCCTCAATCGCACGTCTTACGCATGATTCGACGAAATCCTGCGAACGCGAGGCCGGAATTGTGTCACGCCCATCCAGAGCTCCTAGGTATGAAATCAGTGAATGCGAACCGTTTAATAGGCGGAGCTTTACCTGCTCGTATTTTTCAACTTCGTCAGTAAAGATGACACCATCGGCATGCTCCCACGCGGGGCGACCCGCCGCGAACTTATCTTCCAGAGCCCACATGGTGAATTCTTCGGCCGGCACAGGGACCTCATCCCAGTATCCTGCAATTTCAGCGACCTTCTCGCGGGTGGAATCATCTGTTGCTGGAACTATGCGATCCACCATCGAGTTCGGGAAGGTCACATTATCTTCTATCCATTTGAAGATTTCTTTATCTGCTTGCGCATGCTCTAGAAACTCGACAACGAGGTGACGCGTGACTGTGCCCGCGCTTTGCATGTTGTCACACGACAGAATTGTTATTGGCGCTCCAGATTCCTCAAATCGTGCCTCCAAACCGCGGGCAACCAGTCCGATTGCTGTAGAAGGCTCGTTGCGATTCTTGAAATCTTCAAGCGTCGCAGTATCCGTCAAATCTAGGCCTAGACGCTCTGGGTCCTTTCGATAACCATTTTCAGACACCGTGAGCGTCACGATCTTATGGTTCGGATCCGCTATTTCCTTTACCACCGCTACGGGGTCGTCTGCCGCCACCATCGCTTTACGGTGCACATCTACGAGTCCTACAGACTCACCCTCAGGTGTTAGTTGCAGGACTGAATAGAGAAAATCTTGCTCTTTTAGTGCGCGCACTACTCCGGGAGAGCGGGGCGCTACCCCGACGATCCCCCACGGACCTTCCTCGACAGACAACGCTTGCGCCGTTGCAACAGCTGCGTGTGCGCGATGGAACTGCGCGAGACCGATGTGAACAATTCCCGTTTCTCTTGGCGCAGATGCTCCTATCTGTAGCTCCCGGGGTGCGGTGTCTCGTGAGAGCCTGGGAAACTTGGATTGTGGCAGTTTGGTTTGATTGAGCATTCATTCCACCTTTGCAAAGAAATACTTCAACTTGTACTGTTAAGTTGTACGATACCAAATGAATCGTAGTATCATACCTAAACAAAACGGTATTTCGTGGCGAGGAAGCTTCGATACCGTCAACACTCAATGTGAGAAACCCAAAAACTATCGACGATAGGAATTACATTGGACACCTGGGAACAAACCCTCACAGCTGGACCACTTCTCGGCATTGCCGCCGTAGGTATTCTGCTGATTTTAATACTCATCATTAAATTCAGGCTCCACGCCTTTGTAACGCTAGTACTCGTTTCTGTTCTGACCGCCATCGCTGCGGGAATCCCGACAGAGTCCCTCTATGACGTAATCATGGGTGGCTTTAGGAGCACGTTAGGTGACGTCGGTATTTTGGTCGGCCTCGGCGCGATGCTTGGAAAGTTAGTAGAACATTCCGGCGGCGCCCAAGTGCTTGCCGATGCGATGATTGACAAGTTCGGCGAAAAGAGAGCTCCCCTTGCACTCGGTATTGCATCTCTAATACTTGGGTTCCCGATGTTCTTCGATGCGGGCCTCGTTGTTATGCTCCCCATCGTGTTTGCAGTTGCAGCACGTCTTGGTGGACCAATCCTGCTGTACGCATTCCCGACCGCGGTGGCGTTCTCAGTAATGCACGTATTCGTCCCGCCACACCCGGGACCGGTTGCTGCATCCACCTTCTTCGGAACCAATCTCGGCCTCCTTATCATCGTTGCAATCGTGATTGCAGTACCCACCTTCTACGTAACTGGTTACCTTTGGGGCAAGTACGTTGGCAAGAAATTCAGCTTCACTGAAGTTGCAGGTGCTGTTTTTGGCACTGACGGACAAGGCGTCAAGAATCCTCCGAAGACTCGCACGGTCATCATGATTCTGTTGCTCCCAATGCTGCTAATCTTCCTCAATACGGGTGTTGATTTCGCAACTAAGGCAGGGGCAATTGCCGGAGACGAGATCTGGGCTCAAGCCTTCACGTTCGTTGGTAAGAGCGGTATCGCACTACTCGTTTCGGTGCTCGTGGCCCTGCCAGTTCTAGGCACCGCGCGCGGAGTTGACGGTAACGCTTTGGAAAAGCTCGTCGATTCCTCGCTTGGTCCTATCGCTTCGGTCGTATTCATCACCGGTGCGGGTGGCATGTACGGTGGAGTACTCCGATCCTCCGGCATCGGTGATGCTATTGCTAACCAGATGGAAGGACTCGGAATCCCTGTCATCCTGGCCGTGTACTTGGTCGCAGTGCTTCTGCGTATCGCGCAGGGATCTGCGACAGTTGCGCTCACCACTGCGGCTGGCCTGATGGCTCCCGCAGTGTTGGCAGGAGACTTCTCGCCGGTCCAGATTGCAGCTATCACACTTGCTTGTGCGGCAGGTTCAGTGTTTGCATCTCACGTGAACGACTCCGGCTTCTGGCTTGTCGGTCGACTTCTTGGCATGGACGTCAAGACCACACTGAAGACTTGGACCGTTCAGCAAACTCTCGAATCGCTAATGGCATTCGCACTTGCGGTAATCATCTTCGTAATTTTCTAGGAGAATCATGCAGGCAGTACGAATTCATGGCAAAGAAGATCTTCGCATCGAGGAGGTTCCAACTCCTGAAGTAGGCGAGAGCCAGGTGCTACTGAAGATTTCTCACGCTGGCATTTGCGGCTCGGACTTGCACTACTATTTCGATGGAGCCAACGGAGCTTTCGTTGTTCGCGAACCACTCATTCCCGGCCACGAGATCTCGGGAACAGTAGCGGAAGATCCATCTGGAAAGTACAAGGTGGGCCAGAAGGTCACTGTTCATCCCGCACGTTTTGGCACACCGAGCGAAAAGTATGGTCGTCACCTTTGGCCAAACGGTAGCTACCTGGGTTCGGCCTCAACGTGGCCGCACACGCAGGGTGGTATGAGCGAGTACCTGCTCGTCGAAGACTTCATGGTCGTCCCCGTACCGGATGAGATGGAACTCAGTTGCGCTGCGCTTGCCGAACCGACCGCGGTGGGCATGCACGGTATCAACATCGGGGGTGGCGTCGAAGGACGTAAAGTCCTAGTCAGCGGGTCTGGCCCAATCGGCCTCCTTGCTGCCGCGAGCGCCAAAGCTTTGGGAGCGGACGAAGTGTGGGCTTCAGATGTTCTTGAAGGTCCCCTTGCGCGCGCTGAAGCGCTCGGCGTCGACAGGATTGTGCGTACCGATCAGGAGGCACTCCCCGAGTACTACTTCGACACAGTCTTGGAGTGTTCTGGCGTCCCCGCGGCCCTCAATACCGCATTCGATGCTGTCGAACGAGGCGGCATTTTCGTGCAGATTGGAATGATGGGAGCGGGCCCACAACCCATTGAACTCGCAAAAATCATCTCCAAGGAAGTGCAGTTGCGACCTACGTTCCGTTTCGATGATGAAATCGAGGGCGCAGTAGAGCTGCTGTCTAAGCACCCTGAAATCGCGGATGTCGTAGTGACACACACCTTTGAATCTGATGATGCAAAGAAGGCGTTCGAGGTTGCACGCAACTCTAACGAATCCGGAAAGGTCCTAGTGGCAATGTAGTCACGGTGCCCGCATCGATATGCGTTGCACAACGGGAATCCGCGGGCACGAAGAAGGCTTTTCAAGCAAGTCTACAGGCCAGCAGGAATTTGTAAGTTCCTGCTGGCCAGTAATTTAAAGCCACTGGTTTTGGACATGGTTGAGGACCATGTGGGGTCTTCGCCCGTTCCGTCTTTGGGTACCAATTGCGGATTTTCGACCACTATGCGATGGCACAGGCCCTCTACAACGGCGGCGGTAACACTGCTAGCGAAGCGATGCGACGCTCCCCGGCCTATTAGTCTTTTGACCCCAGCCAAACAACGGTGACCGATGGATCTAGGTCGTAATAGAGTTTTGCGAACCTTACGGAGGAATCACCCAGCCCGAAGTAGTCACGGGAGAAGTCTGGAGCTGGGAGCTCTGCGGGTATCTCCACAACCTGACTGGTGTCTTTCTTCGCCTGCTCAATCTGGCGAAGAGTAACGTTCCAAGCAGCAATGTTCCTGTCAACGTTTGTAACCAATTCTTGCGCTCCCTGAACCCCGAGGACCGCCATGACAACAGTTATCAAACCAACCAGGATGTTGATTGCCACCCCTCTGGTCTTGACGTTGTCGAAGATCAAACCAGATCTTTCAGATAAGAGTCCCAAGCTAGCGCCGATAAGCACCGTAGCTGCGAACATCATCATTGAAAAGGCAAAGAAATTCGGTCTATCCCCAAGAGATCCCATGTAAATAGGTATTAGAGCTGAACCTACAACCAGCGCCACCATCGTTAGGGCCAGCCACATAGATTTGAGCTGACCCGGCCAAAATATCGCGACCAAGAGCAACAGGAGTATTACGGCCAGTATTAGGAACATTACCTGCGCGTGCGTGCTGGTGTACAGGGCGCGATTAGCTGGTCCGTGAAGGTGATTACTGGGTTTCCAAGCCTCCAAACGCCTGCCTATGACAATCATTCCCCAAGTTGAAAGAGCTAATCCGACCTCGATAATGATTCGAACTACGGCAGGCATCGACGATCCGGGAGCCGAAGCCACGGAATGGAAAAACAGGATCAGGGCGACCATGAATGCGACAATGATAGGCGCGACTACTTCCGTCATATGCGCAACGACTCGTAACCCCAGGGCGGCGTGAGTTAAGGCGGGTCCAGCACCCTCAATTTCAATTATTGCTGGAAGAATTCCCCTTCTCGCCCACATTCCCGGCACCGCAAATCGCGCCAAACTGACCACGAAGATGCTTATCAGGACGAATAGGCCAGTCTTGCTTTTTGGCCTGATTGCAATCAGCACTGCAAAGATGATTCCAAGTAGCATCAAAGCAAGCACCTCATGGTGCATTGCGGTGATGAGTCCAAGCAGGACAAGACCTACCGCCTCCGGCCACCGAAAGTTGAACTTGGGAAACTTTCGGAACAGCAGAAACATCAGCGCCCAGGCCATCACTCCACCACCGACATAACCGACAGTGGCGGACATAAACATGTAGGTCGATCCCGCGATCTTCGGTAACCACAGCACAAGCACGAAAGGCGCGGAAGCAGCTACGACGGCTACGGAAACACTAAGGAGCGGACTAACTCGTGTCTGCCTATACGCTGAAATCAGGCTGGTGGCCGCCAGATAAAACGTGACGGAAAACAGGACCATCAATGTGGCCATGATAGGGCCTATCATCGAGCCCGTCGAGAAAACTAACTGCCCCCACAGATCCGCGGTCCGCCCATTGCGTTCCATGACATCCTGGACGGCGGCATCCCAGAAGCTACTCCATTCGACACGGCCGCCTGGCAACCCACTTCTAGAGGCAAAAAAAGCATCGTCTCTGGACCAGATGGGCGTTCTCCATAGATACGCCCAAAGAACTGAGATAGAAGCAAAAATGAGTACCAACAGGCCGCGGTGGGCAATAAACAAGTTCTTTTTGGTTGGATCAGTAGACTTGATGCTCTGCTCTTGGCTCACTGGTGCATTCTTTCGACTTGGCAAGCTAGATTTCGCCCCTGAGTAGATTCAGGTTCAGCTTAGAATCCTACTTCTTTCCAAACGACGTAGTGAGGGCGTTGCTTCACTTCACTATAGATACGCCCCACATATTCCCCGATAACTCCGAGTGCCAGGAGCTGAATTCCGGAAAACGCGATTATTGCGGCGATCGTTGTGATGTAGCCGGGTGTCTCCACACCGTAAAAAGCCCAGTTGATTATTAGCCACAGGAAGTAGATCAGTGACAGGCCGAAGATCACTGCTCCAAATCCAGCTACAACTCGCAGAGGCTTGGCATTGAAGGAAATTACTCCATCCAGGCCGTAGTTGAATAGGGACCTGAATGACCAGGCTGATTCGCCGTGTACGCGCTGTCTGTTTTCGTACTCAATGTAGACGGTTGGATATCCGATCCAGGAGAACAATCCTTTGGAAAACCTCGACCGTTCGTCCAGTGCCAAGAGTGTGTCAACTGCTCGCCACGAAAGAATACGGAAGTCGCCCGATCCATCAACTAGTTCAATGTCTTCAACCATCTTGTTGGAGAACCAGTAGTAGAAACGCGACAGCGTGGATCTAAGCCAGGAGTCGCCCTTTCTGTTGCGCCTTGCAACGACCTGGTCCGCCCCGGTTTCGTCCATGGTTTGAATCAGCTTCGGAAGAATCTCCGGCGGATGCTGTAGGTCGGCATCCATGATGATGGCGGCGTCGCCGGTGGCGTATTTGAGGCCGGCAAGCATTGCGGACTCTTTGCCAAAGTTTCGCGAAAACAGAATTCCTTGAACGCTCTCATTTTCCGTTGCTAGTCGTTCAATTACTTCACCGGTGTTGTCTTTGGATCCGTCGTTAATCAGGATGAGTTTCCAGTCAACATCGAGCGGATCCAGGTTCTTGGAAACCTGTTGCACCAGTTCTGGAAGTGTTGCTCCCTCGTTATAACAGGGAACTATCAGCGAAATCTTCTTTATGGCCACAAAAGCAAGTTAACACAATAAAAGGGGCGGCGCGTGCATCAGAAAGAGAGACGCCGCACGGGACAGAAAAAGTCCCCACGCATGAGACAGAAAAATTACTTCCGCGCACACCAGAAAGTCAGTCGACGCGCACACTAGAAACAGAGATGACGCGCGGACCAGACAAGGTACTGACGGACGCAAAAAAGAGGCGACGCGCGAACCAGAAGGAAAGACTGTTGCCTACACAATCTTGAGAGAAAGGCTGGTTCGCGCGTCGCGGTCCAGACACCGTACTAGACAGTGCTGGAGTTTAGGAGCCGAGGGATCTACACCCTATCGAAGGTTAGACCTCTTCGGGGATCATTGAAATCGAGCCGCATGGGCATTCCTCGGCGCAGATGCCGCAGCCCTTGCAATAGTCGTACTTGAACTCGTATTCACCCGGCTTAATCTTTGTGATCGCGTTGTCCGGGCAAACACCGAAGCAGTTGTCACAGCCGAAGCAGTTACCGCACGACATGCAGCGGCGAGCTTCAAATAGTGCTGATTCCTCATCCAGACCCTGAACGACCTCATCGAACGTCGATGCACGACGCGGGCCTTCCAGGCGGGCACGCATACGGCGCGGCGCATCCGCGTAGTACCAAGTGGTTAGGCGGTCAAAGCTGGCGTCATCGTGCTTGGGTGCGGGGTGGTATTCCGAGCCTCGCAGGTAAGCATCAATGTAGCGGGCAGCTTTCTTACCGTGACCAATCGCGACTGTAACCGTGCGTTCAGACGGAACCATGTCGCCGCCGGCAAATACGCCTTCGACGCCGGTCATCATCTGACGGTTAACCTGAACGACTCCGTCCTTAATCTCAATGCCCTCTGCGTTTTCAATCAGGGACAGGTCAGCTTCCTGGCCGAGGGCCATGATCAGCGAGTCAGCGCCAAGCTCTTCGAATTCACCCGTTGGCTGCGGGAATCCGCTTTCGTCCAGCTCCATCTTCTCGATGGTGATAGAGCCTCCATCAACGTGCTTGACTGTGGACAGCCAGCGCATCATGATGCCCTCTTCCTCGGCCTCCCGGACCTCAGAATCGTGGGCAGGCATGCGGTCACGAGTACGGCGGTAAAGGATCACGGCCTCTTCCGCACCCAGGCGGCGAGCGGTACGAGCCGCGTCAACAGCCGTGTTACCGCCACCGTAGACAACCACGCGGCGGCCAAGTAGCGGCTGATCGCCAGTCTCGACCTCGGAAAGCATGGAAACGGCGTCCATGATCTTGGCGGACTCTCCGGCGGGAACGTAAGCACGCTTACCAATGTGAGCGCCGACCGCTAGGAAGACAGCGTCGAAGTCGTCCTTCACGTCCTCGACGTTTTCAACCTTCTTGTTCAACACGATGTTGACGCCCATGTCTTGGATGCGCTTAATTTCGCCCTCGAGGATGCCGCGCGGCAGGCGGTAGGACGGAATGCCGAACCGCATCATGCCACCGGCCATGGGGCCAGCTTCGTAAATGGTGACGTTGTGGCCGAAGCGGCGCAGGTGGTAGGCGGCGGACAGGCCGGACGGGCCGGCGCCAACGACGAGGACGTTCTTGCCAGTGTCCTCGTTGACGGGCTCGACGGTCCAACCTTCTTCCAGCGCCTTATCACCCAGGAAACGTTCCACCGCGTTGATGCCGACGGTTTCGTCAACCTGGCCACGGTTACACATGTCCTGGCAAGGGTGGTAGCAAACGCGCCCCATCACGGCAGGCATCGGGTTGTTGACCATGATTTCGCGCCAGGCGGCTTCATAGTTGCCCTCTTCCGCGTGGTACAGCCACTGCTGCACGTTTTCGCCAGCGGGGCACGCCTTGTTACACGGGGGAAGTAGGTCCACGTAGATCGGGCGCTCCGTGCGCCACGACCCGGTTTCGTTCGCCAATGAGGAACCCACATCCAGGGTGATTGCGAACGGCTTCGTGTCACCAGAGTTCGGGTGTGCACCAGACGTGGAGTCAGCGCGGTCGGCAGCTGAAACGTCTACGGCCTCATTAGTTGCATCAGTTTTGTCAGTCATTGTCACTTCTGTCCTTGCACGTCCGCTTTACCAGCGCCCTCGCCGGCTTTCATATTTTCGGCCGAATCCGCCACAGTTTGCGGGTTTGCCGAGAAACGTTCGGTAGTAGTGTCGGATGCGGTTTGTTCCGTCGCGCCGTCGACCCCAGCCTGCACTTCAGCGGCGTCAATGGGTTTACGGAATCCGTAACGGGCTTCTTCAAACTCGACGTAGTGTTCAGTTGCGAGGTCGTAGTCTTCGTCATCCACCAGGTTGTAGCGGCGAATGTTACGGTCAGCACCCGCTTGGATACGACGGATTGCTTCCGGATCTCCGCCCTTCTTGAACAGGTGCGCAAACCGGCGCTGCGGCTTCAAGTATTCCTCAACCGGAGTTGGGCGACGCAGCTTCATCACCGAGGTGACCTCGCCATACTCGGCCTCGTAAACGGGGAAAATACCCGTTTGAACCGCAAGGCGTGCCAGTTGGATTGTCAGATTCGATGCTGAACCCCAGCCCAGCGGACACGGAACCAGCACGTGGATGTAGCGCGCGCCGTGGAACTGCATGGCCTTGTTGACCTTGTATTCCAGGTCGCGCAGATCCGCGACGGTTGCGGTCGCAACGTAGGGAATTTCATGGGCCATCGCGATGCGGGCCATGTCTTTGCCCTTGCCCCAGTCGTTGCCCGGGTTCGGGCCGACCGGCTGCGTCGTTGCCGTGCGGGCAGTCGGCGGGGTCGCGCCGGAACGCTGCACGCCGGTGTTCATGTACGCCTGGTTGTCGTAGCAGATGTAGAGCACGTCGTCGTTGCGCTCCATCATGCCGGACAGTGGGCCAAGGCCGATGTCGACTGTGCCACCGTCACCACCCTGAGCGACCACGCGGGTCTTCCGACCCTTTGCCTTCATGGCTGCCGCTGCGCCGGATGCAACCGCCGCCGCGTTTCCAAACAGGGAGTGTAGCCACGGAATAGTCCAGGAGGTTTCCGGGTACGGGGTGGAGAAAACTTCCAGGCAGCCGGTCGCGTTGATCGCAACCATGTCGCGGTCCGTTGCGCGCATCGCGGTGTCAAGCGCGTAGCGGGCACCGAGTACCTCACCACAGCCCTGACACGCGCGGTGGCCGGAAGTTAGGGAGTTGTAACGGTTCGGGTCCGACTGGACCGACCGCAGTTGTTCTTCTGCCAGACGGTTACCTACCGCGTAGGAACCAACCTGGTAAAACTTTACTTTTTCACGTGCGGGGATTTCCGTTTGACGCATCTGGGGGTATCCCAGATCTACGCTGCGGTCTTCGCGCACGGGTTCGTTCGACGGCGTTGCCATTACTTATCCGCCTTCTTTGAAACTTCGAGGTTTAGTTTTGCGTTCACGCGATCCTGCATGTCGCGGATGATGTTTTCAGCTGGCGAGCCGGATCGGCGCGTGTTTGCTTCGCGCTCCAGCTCGCGTTCAACGAGTTCTTTATCCAGGTCCAGGAACGTGGTTCCGTCAACGTCGTCCACGACCGCCTTGTCAAGGTACTTGTTGAGCGAGGTCGCGGTGATGTTGCGGCCTCCAAGTCCGGCGATGAGTTCGTGGCACTTGAACGGCAGGCCGTGCAGCGCTGCACGACAGTGGGAGGAAACAATTCCACCAATTCCCACCGAGAACGCCTTTTCCAATACGACGAAACGCTTGGCGTTCTTCAGGACTTCGCGAACCTGTTCGGACGGGAACGGCCTGAATGACGTGATGCCAAGAACGCCGATCTTTTCGCCGTTCTCGCGCCTTTCGTCAACGACGTCCTTAATAGTTCCGAGGACGGAGCCGAGTGCAACGATGATTGTTTCGGCATCCTCGCACTTGTAGGGACGCACTAGGCCACCGGAGTCGCGGCCGAAGACTTCCTTGAATTCTTTCTGTACCTGCGGGATGAGTTCCAGCGCCTGCAGTTGCTTTGCGTGGGCCAGGTAGCGGACTTCGGTGAACGCTTCCGGGCCGACCATTGCGCCAATCGAGACCGGGTCAGCCGGGTCAAGCACCTGGCGCGGCTCGTACGGGGGCAGAAATTTCTTGACCTGTTCCGCTTCGGGCACGTCAACCTGTTCCACGGCGTGGGTAAGGATGAAGCCGTCCATGCAGACCATGACTGGCAGCGAAAGCTCTTCAGCGATGCGGAATGCCTGCACGTGCAGGTCCGCGGCTTCCTGGTTGTTTTCTGCGTAAAGCTGCAACCACCCCGAGTCGCGTTGACTCATCGCGTCAGTGTGGTCATTCCAAATGTTGATGGGCGCACCGATTGCACGGTTCGCAACTGTCATCACGATCGGCAGGCCCAGTCCGGAAGCGTTGTAAACCGCTTCCACCATGTAGAGCAGGCCCTGCGACGCCGTTGCCGTGTACGCCCTCGCCCCTACTGCTGACGCGCCAATGCACGCCGACATTGCAGAAAATTCAGATTCGACGTTTACGTACTCACAGTTTGGCAGTTCGCCCGATTTCACGAGGGCGGAAAGGGCTTCCACAATGTGTGTTTGCGGACTGATGGGGTACGCACTGATGACTTCTGGGCGGCAGGCTGCTACCGCCTTTGCCATTGCTTGCGAGCCCTCGATTTGCTCAAGCATATTGTTCCTTCATTTCCAAAACGAGGTCGTATGCGGCCTTCGCTGCCGCCTGGTTTGCCGCGGCTACCTTGCCGCCGAAACGTCCACCGATTGCGTCGAGCACGGATTCTAGACGCACAATGCCTGTCAACGCTGACACGCCGCCTAGGAGGACGGCGTTGGGCAGGGGGCGTCCCAAGTGCTCACGCGCAATGTCTGTTGCTGGGATTGCGACGATGTGTCCGGGTTCGTATCGTTCTTCAAGTTCTTTTAGCCCCAGTTCTTCCAGAGGCTTGGCGGAGTTCACAAGTCCAAAACCGTTTGGTTTCAGGCCGGAAAAAACGTCCATGATTGGAAGCAGAGTTGGGTCTTGAACGATCACCAAGTCCGGTTCCAATACGGGTTCGCGACTGCGAATGTCTGTTTCTCGGATCCTGCAGTAGGACACGACGGGCGCACCCATGCGTTCCGAACCAAATGATGGGAACGCCTGTGCGTGGTGGCCGTCTTCGAATGCCGCCATTGCCAAAAGGTCTGCGGCGGTGACGACACCTTGTCCGCCGCGACCATGAATTCTTACCTCGACCATATGTTCATGCTATGCATGGTGTTGGTGACACGTTGTTCAAGCGTGTCCAATCCTTGATATCTTGCGCAATATTTGACCCATGACTACGCAGAATCCGTCAACTTTACATAATGTTGCCGTTCGGTTATTCAAAAGATTAGGTCAACCTAAGTTTTCGACTAATGGCGGCCTCGCGGGTGCTGTCGGTGCCTGGCAGCATTCCGCGCAGTGGTGCTTCTAGCATCGAATCATCGCCGATCAGAAGAGCGCATCCATGTCAAAACAGTACTTAGTCGTTCCCCAGCTTGGGGGCAGACCCCTTGATGTCAAAGCGTTGCGAGCCCTTGCCGTTAGCTTCAACACCGCCGGCAATGTCGAGCTTCTTGACCTCAGAGCCTTCAGTTACCTCGAAGGTTACGACCTCGTCACCCTCCGTGCGCAGCGCGCCGCCGATTTTCAGTTCGTCGATCACACCGCCCTGCTTAACCGAAAGGGCAACGGCCTTCAGTTCGACCTGCACACCACGGACCAGGCTCATGCCCTTACCGCCGGATGTAGCAACGTCCTCGGAAACTTCCAGATACGGAAGGGGCTTTGAAACCTGGATACCGATTGACCCGTCGCCGCTGGTGCGAATCAATTTGAACTTGGCGGTTTTCAGTGAGCCGTCGTAAAGGTTGAATCCGCGAGCGCCACCACCCGTCGTGATGATTGGTGAGTGGACTTCTAGCGTGTTGAGGTCGCCGAAGTTCACGAATCCGACGCCGGACGGACCGGTTGAGATGACTTGGCCTTCGGAAATCCAGGTGTCAACGAAACCCCAGTTGTCCAGGACCATGTCGTTTTGGCCGTGCGTGGTGGTGGACCCGACGTTGACGACGCGATCGACCTTCGCTGCCGAGGACACGAACACGCCCGCGGTGATCTTGTCGCCAGTTCCCGGCGCGATTCCACCGTCCGTAACCACGTCGCCGGTTTCAATCAGGTCAGCAGTGAAGAGGCCGCCTGTGGCACGCCCTTCACGGTCAGCGTGACCGCCGACGAAAATGCCTGATCCGCGAACCGGGGTTGCTTCCGTGCCCGCGGAAATATTCCTGAGCGTTGCGGTGAACTCCGAATCAGTGCTTTCCCGCCTGTTCCACAGGGTGAAGCCACCCTGCAGTACGTCCACGCCGTAACCGTGGGGCTGCTCGACTCGCCCTCGAACATCTGCTTCGCGAACGAAAACGCCGTCGGCCTCCACGCGCATGCGCATGGTCTTGTTCTCTGTAAGAAGCAACACCTGGCCTACGGTTTCGACGTTTTCAAGGCGGATAGTGCCCGCGTCTGCGACCTCGTTATCGTTGTAGATCGCAACCTCGTACGGGATCGTCGTGATCTTGAGGTCACGAATCAGGTTGTCGCTAGTTACGCGCACACCCTTACCGCCGAACACCAGCTCGCCGTTTTCACCGCCAAGGAGCGTGACTCCAGCGGGCAAAGTTACCGACGGAGAACCCTTAATCCGGCCTTCAACAATAACGACCTCGGCGCCTGAATCTAGTGCTTCGGCTAGTTCGGACGCGTCTCTTACAACAATTTTCTTTGTCATGATGACGATTTCCTAAAACTTAGATTCGTGCGATTTTTTGGGCAGCGCTGTTGAAGATGGGGCGAACTTGCGGGCTAGTCGCAGAGTTCCTCAATGTTTTGCGCTACGCGAGAGAAAATTTTCTGCAGACACTCTGCCTCTTGAAGCGATAGCGAGTCGAGCATTAGGGCCTTCACCTGCGCGGAATGCAGTTTTGAGGCTTCCCTGTAGGTTTTCATGCCCGCATCTGTCAGCTCTACGTAAAGTCCGCGAGCGTCTTCTTCCGCAGTGCGGCGACATACCAGGCCGCGCTTGTCGAGCACCTTCACCTGGTATGACAGGCGCGACTTTGAAAACGACATGCGCTTTGCCAAGTCCTTGAACCGCAGGCGGTGATCGGGCGCTTCCGAGAGCAGTACGAACAGGTTGTAGTCCGCGATCGCAATCTTTGCGCCTTCTCGAAGTACCTTGTCTAGCTCATCCTGCAGGCGGCCCGTGGTCTCAATGAACGTGCGCCACGCCGCTCGGATGACCTGCTTGCGCTCTTCTTCAGAGCGCGAAGTCAGTTCGAGCGGGACTACCTCGACCTCACTATCCGTACCGGATTCGCTAGTTGAGGGAGTTAAGCATTTGTTCAAAGGGAGTCACCTCGAGCAACTTATCTTCAGCTTCGGGCTGGCCCAAAGCAGGCCGTTCACTTAGGGTTTGCGCGAACTCAGCACCCGCCCTCGTAATCCGCTCTTCCAGCGGAGCCGTGCGAGTGCCATCATTCTTACCAACCACATCACCAAAATCATCCGACGCCGCGAACACGGCTGACGGCAGGATGTCCATGCGCAGGTAAGAAAAGAGTGGGCGCATTGCAAAATCAATCATAAGCGAGTGACGCGCCGTACCACCAGTAGCCCCCAGCAAGATCGGCTTATGTCGCAGCGGATCTTCGATCAGGTCCCAAAACGACTTGAACAAGCCGGAATAGGAAGCTTGGAACGTGGGCGACACGGCGATGATTCCGTCGGCTCCTTGAACGGCGTCCAATGCATCCTTCAATTCTGCCGTTGGATTCATCGTGATGGTCGCCTCCGCGATTGCAGTTGCAAGAGGGCGCAGCTCGATGATCTTTACGTCAACGCCAATACCCTGGGATGACAGCGCATCTGAAGCTGCGTTTGCCAATCCCTTTGCCAGGCGCGTCGAGGACGCCGATTCGGACAGGCCTCCACTGACCACGACGATTCGTCGCGATTCTGGCGTGAACGGGTCTTGTGTTGCAGTGATTTTTCCAGAACTTAGATTTTCAGCCATTTTTACTTCTGTTCTTTCTCAGCTTCTGCTTCACGGTCGGCGTATGCCTGCGAGCCCGGGCCACCGCCTGGGATCGGGGCCTTGCCGGCGCGAGCACGCTCAACCAAGAACTCGTGCGTCGGAGCTTCCGGAACGTGTGCGGGCTTGAGGGCTTCGAATTCCTTGCGCAGGACCGGGAGTACTTCGCCCCACAGGTCCAGCTGCTCCAGAACTAGCTTCTGCGGCAGGCCAGCGTGGTCGATCAGGAACATCTGGCGCTGGTAGTCGCCTACCCACTCGCGGAACTCGAGGGTACGGTCGATGACTTCCTGCGGTGAACCAACGGTCAGTGGAGTTAGTTCCTGGTACTGCTCCAGGGACGGTCCGTGACCGTAAACCGGAGCGTTGTCGAAGTACGGGCGGAACTCGTTGATCGCATCCTGAGAGTTCTTCTTCATGTAGACGTGACCGCCGAGTGCAACGTAGGCCTCGTCTGCCTTGCCGTGACCGTAGTACTCGTAGCGCTGACGGTACAGGGACACCATGCGGGTTACGTGTTCCTTGGTCCAGAAGATGTTGTTGTGCATGAAGCCGTCACCGTAGTAGGCAGCCTGCTCTGCGATCTCGGGGCTGCGGATCGAACCGTGCCACACGAATGGTGCAACACCATCGAGCGGGCGCGGCGTTGCGGTGAAGCTCTGTAGCGGCGTACGGTAGCGGCCCTTCCAGTTCACCGTTTCCTCGTGCCACAGCCTGTACAGGAGGTTGTAGTTCTCAATAGCTAGCGGAATGCCTTCGCGAATATCTCGACCAAACCAGGGGTAAACCGGGCCCGTGTTTCCACGGCCCATCGTGAGGTCAACGCGACCATCGGCCAGATGCTGCAGGTAGGCGTAATCCTCTGCCAGGCGCACCGGATCCATCGTGGTGATCAGCGTGGTGGCGGTAGAGAGGATCATCTTCTTGGTTTCCGCGGCAAGGTAAGCAAGAAGGGTCGGCGGGTTACCCGGCGCCGCGAACGGCGGGTTGTGGTGCTGACCGGTTGCAAATACGTCGAAGCCAACTTCTTCCGCATGCTTCGCCATCTCAACGGTGTTCTTGATGCGCTCGTGCTCCGTGGGCACGGTGTTGTTGACGGGGTCGCGCGTTACATCTCCGATTGTGAAGATTCCGAACTGCATTTCTGCTCCTAAGTTCCTACCAAGTTCATTTTGTTCAAGTTTGAACGACTGGTTTCAGTCTAGGAACCTCCGACCTCATAATGCAACACCCAAACCGCCATATGTGGGCGAAATAACCCTAAAACACGTTTGGCCACCACGAGC
>DUQT01000062.1 GCA_012837655.1 Actinomyces sp.
ACCGCGCCGATCTTGGAGTGTTACTTCAGCGAAGCTGTTACTTCACGAAGCCGAGCTTGCGGACAGCGTCGCGCTCTTCTTCCAGAGCCTTGACGTTGCGCTCGATGCCAGCCTTCTGGCGGTCGTTGAGTTCGAGACCCTGAACGATCTCCCACTCGCCACCCTTTGAGGTTACAGGGAAGCCGTAGATGAGGCCTTCAGGAACGCCGTAGGAGCCATCGGAGACGGAGCCGGAGGTTACCCAGTCGCCTTCCGGAGTGCCCTGTACCCAATCGCGCATGTGGTCGATTGCGGCGGATGCTGCGGAAGCCGCGGAGGAAGCGCCACGTGCCTCGATGATGGCGGCGCCACGCTTTGCGACGGTCGGAACGAAGTACTCGTCCAGCCACTTCTCGTCAACGAGCTCCGATGCGGGCTTGCCGTCAACGGTTGCGTAGGTGACGTCCGGGAACTGGTCAGCGGAGTGGTTACCCCAAACGATCATGTCCTTGATCGAACGTGACGGAACGTCAAGCTTGTGCGAAAGCTGCGAGATCGCACGGTTGTGGTCCAGACGCATCATTGCGGTGAAACGGCTTGCCGGTACGTCCGGAGCTGCAGCGGAAGCAATGAGTGCGTTGGTGTTTGCCGGGTTACCAACTACGAGGACGCGGATGTCATCAGCCGCGTTGTCGTTGATGGCCTTACCCTGCGGGCCGAAGATGCCACCGTTTGCTTCGAGAAGGTCGGCGCGCTCCATGCCCTTGGTGCGCGGACGGGCACCAACTAGGAACGCGGCGTTTGCGCTCTCGAATGCCTTGTTGGCATCGTCAGTGATTTCAATGCCCTGCAGTAGCGGGAATGCGGCGTCGTCGAGCTCCATTGCGGTGCCCTCAGCAGCCTTCAGTGCAGGCGTGATTTCCAGTAGGTTCAGCTTTACGGGAACGTCAGGGCCGAATACTGCGCCGGACGCAATGCGGAAGAGCAGTGCGTAGCCAATATTTCCGGCTGCACCAGTCACTGTTACGATACGAGCTTCTGTCATGATGGACATCTCCTTTGTTATGACAACATTCAGGGCCCACTTCGACCCACTGGTTCCTATGGTAGTAGCCACATTCACGTTCGTCCTAATGATTGATAGGTGTCTCAGGTCGCTTTCAGCGTTTTCTCAGATGCTTGACTTCTTTTGGACCTAGAATCTGCCTAGGAGGTACGAATGGCTGGCAAGAAGCAGGTAAAGCAAAAGCGCAAGGACGCTATTAAGCGCGCGAAGAAAGCAGCGAAGCAGGTTAAGAGGGCTCGCCGCGAAGCGGAGAAGCAAAGACTTCGCGAGATCGAGGAGCGCCAGATGAGCTGGACACAAGACCCGCGTGAACTTCTGCGAGTCCCCGCAGATTTCGACATCAATAACTTCAAGCGCGATGCAACGCCGGGCTGGGAAGCCGGTAAGAAAGCAGGCAAGAAGTTCCGCAAGCAACGCGGAGAGCTCATGGCCGAATTGCAGGAACGCCTGTTCGCCCAAGCGCAAAACGGCGCACAAGACTCCGTCCTCGTAATCGTGCAGGGCATGGACACTGCCGGAAAGGGCGGCATTGCACGCCACGTCATTTCAATGGTTGACCCGCAGGGCATCCACCTAAAGGCGTTTAAGGCGCCCACGGAGGAAGAACGCAACCAGCACTTCCTTGACCGCATCCGCAAGGAACTACCTAAACCGGGCATGATCGGCCTGTTCGACCGTTCGCACTACGAAGACCTTCTGGTCCCCACCGCGCAAAAACGCGCCGGCCACACAGACGACCAGGGAATATCGTGGATTGTTTCCGAGGACGAACTTAACTCTCGATACCATGACATCTACGAAATGGAAGTGGAAGCCACTAAACGCGGCATTCGCGTAATCAAACTGTGCCTTCTGGTTTCCTACGAGGAGCAGGGGAAGCGCCTAATGGATCGCCTACTCCGCCCAGACAAGCACTGGAAGTTCTCACCTCATGATCTGGATGTGCGTGACCAGTGGAACGCCTACCAGGCCACCTATGAGGAAGTTCTGCGTCGCACTTCCACGGAGATCGCGCCGTGGTACGTGATTCCTGCTGACCGCAAGTGGTATGCGCGCCTGGTTGCAACTGAGATCATTACTCGCACCCTGGCAGACATTGATCCCCAGTGGCCTGCAGCCGACTTCGATGTGGAAGCTTCAAAGGCTCGTCTTGAACTATCCCTTACCGATGAGGCCCTGGCTAAGTACCAGAACGAACGCGTGGGTAAACTCATCAAGGTAGCCGTTGATGACGAGGAAGTTCAAACGGAAGTTGAAGCCATCCAAGATTCAGAAGAGTAACTCGCTAACGCGCTAACGCGCTAGCAAGGCTCGAGTGCTAGCAAGGCTCAACGAGTGCTAACAAGGCTCGGCGTAAGCAAACACGAGGTCCGCCGGTTTTCCGGCGGACCTCGTGTTTGTCTCGTTATCTACTAGAAGCGACTAACTCGTAGCAGATTTACTTGTCGCAGGCGACGCGTAGCGGCTTGCCTGCAGCATCTCACTTCACACAGACAAGTTTTGTGCCTTACTTAACGCAAGCGATGCGTAGCGTCTTACCAGTCGCAGACTTCCCTGCCACAGATATCGCGTCGCGTCTTGTTAGCTGCTGGCTTACTTGTCGCGCTTCTCCCAGTAGTACCTGATGAGTCCCTGCGTGGATGGATCCTGCTGTTCCAAGACCTCACGGTCACCCGCAACAGCCGGAGTCAGTTCTTTGGCCAGAACCTTGCCTAGCTCAACACCCCACTGATCGAAGGAGTCAATACCCCACACGATGCCCTCAGTGAACGTGATGTGCTCATACAGTGCGATCAGCTGACCAAGTGCGCTTGGCGTCAACGCCGGGGCCATGATCGACGTGGTCGGCTTGTTGCCCTCAAACACGCGTGCCGGAACGATTGCCTCATCCGTACCCTCAGCACGAACTTCATCCGCTGTCTTACCAAAGGCCAGCGCCCTCGTCTGTGCAAAGAAGTTACCCAAGAACAGTTCGTGCATATCCGCGTCGCCGTCCTTGATTGGCCAGGTCGGGTTTGCAAACGCAATGAAATCAGCCGGAATCAGGCGGGTTCCCTGGTGGATCAGCTGGTAGAAAGCGTGCTGGCCATTCGTGCCCGGTTCGCCCCAGAAGACCTCGCCGGTTTGATACTCAACCGGCTTGCCATCCCACGTGACCGACTTGCCGTTAGATTCCATCGTCAGCTGCTGCAGGTATGCCGGGAAGCGATGCAGGTACTGCGCGTAGGGCAGAACCGCGTGCGTGTGAGCGTCAAGGAAGTTCGTGTACCAAACATTCAGCAACCCCATCAGGGCAGGAACGTTGGATTCCCACGGCTCGTTCTTGAAGTGCTCATCCATCGCGTGGAAGCCGGCGAGGAAGTCCTCAAACGCCTCACGGCCCAGCACGATCGCTAGAGATGTTCCTACCGCGGAGTCAACCGAGTAGCGCCCTCCGACCCAATCCCAAAAACCAAACGCATTCTTAGGATCGATTCCGAACGCCTCCACCTTTTCAAGCGCGGTCGAAACGGCGATGAAGTGCTTGCGCACGGCTTCTTCGCGGGACTTGCCCTCGAGTGCGCCGGCCTTCTCCAGGCCGTTTAGGAGCCACTCGCGGACAACGCGTGCGTTCGTGAGCGTTTCCAGCGTGGTAAAAGTCTTCGACGCGACAATCACCAGGGTGGTTTCCGGATCGAGGTCCTTCGTCTTCTCCCCCGCATCGGTGGGGTCAATGTTAGAAATGTAGCGGGCCGAAAGGCCTTCCTTCGCGTACGGCTTCAGGGCTTCGTAAGCCATTACCGGACCGAGGTCGGAACCGCCGATACCGATGTTCACGACCGTCTCAATGGGCTTGCCCGTGATGCCTACCCACTCACCGGAGCGAACCTTTTGCGCGAAAGCGTAAATCTTGTCGAGCTCCGCATGAACGTCCTCGACCACGTTTTGCCCATCAACTTCTAGCTGCGCGTCCTTCGGAAGACGAAGGGCAGTGTGGAGGACGGCGCGGTCCTCGGTCACGTTGATGTGCTCACCGGAGTACATCGCTTCCATGCGCTCGCGCAGGTTTACCTCGTCGGCGAGCTGCGTTAGCGCGGCCAGAACGTCCTCGGTTAGCAGGTTCTTGGACAGGTCAACGTAAAGGTCAGCCGCGTTGAGGGTCAGCTTCTCAGCACGCTTGGGGTCATCTTCAAACCACTGGCGGAGATTGGGCTCAAAATCCGCGGCGATCTCAGCAAGTTTTTTCCATGCTTCGGTAGTCGTCGGATTCACCGGAGTTGTCATTATTTTCAGCCTTTCAAAAAGGTTAAATAGAGTCGGTCGAAGTCAAACATTTCCAGCACTGCGCGTGCCGTTCTTAGCGGTTGTCTGCTTACAAGCCTAGTATTTTGTGGTTTCAACTGCGTCCGCTATCGGGATCTCAACGGGGATGACGTCCCCGCGCGGCATTGAAACTACAGGAATAACGGGATACAGGGACAGCCACCACTGGTCGTAGGGACGTTTATTTTCGAGGTCGAGCTGGTCCATCATCCGGTCAACAGGGCGGGTCTCAATGTTCGATCCTGCCTGCCCGATGTAGACGGCGTCTCGGCCTCCCCTTTCCAAAATCTTGGCGAGCTCGGTGATGGCCTCGTAAACCAGACGGGTAGCAAGCAGCCGGTCAAACGGGGACGGCGCGCCACCTTGCTGCAGGTGGCCAAGCGCGGAGTGTCGCACGTCGTACAGCCCTTCGCCTTCGGATTCGAAAACGCGGGCAAGGAATTCGCGGTTGTAGGTCGGGTGGGCTTCCTCGTTGCGAACCACAAGGAACAGCCTGCGGCCTGCGCGAAACGATTCCTTTAAGTAAGCCGCGTCCCTCGAAATGTCGGCCAGGTCGACGGGCTTCTCGTTTAGGTACACCTTTTCCGCACCCGCAGCAATACCAGCCATGAGCGCCAGGTAGCCGCATTTGCGGCCCATTGTTTCCGCTACGAAACAACGGCGTGATGCCGCGGCGGATTCTTTGATTCGGTCCAGCGCCCACACCGCGTTGTTCAGCGCTGTGTCAGCACCGATCGAGAGTTCGGATCCGGGAAGGTTGTTGTCAATCGTTGCGGGAACGAGCATCATCGGAATATTGAAAGCCGGGTAGCGGTCGCGTTCCTTTACCATGCCGTAAACCGATAGGTATGCGTTTTGACCACCGATCACCAGTAGCGCGTCGATGTTGTTGTTTTCGATTGCGCGACCGATGGCATAGTATTCCTCAACCTTTGGGATTCGGCGCCTGGTACCAAGCTCTGCACCGCCCTTGAAGGCCCAACCTTCAACGTCAGCCCACGTTAGTTCGCGAACGTTTCCGTTCATCAGGCCGCCGAAAGATCCCTGCACACCGAGGATTTGAAGGCCCGCGTCAAGCCCGATGCGGACCGCCGCTCGGGCGGCCGTGTTCATACCGGGTGCTAGACCACCGACATGCAAGACAGCGACGCGCTTTGCGCCCTCCTTCAGTTTTCCACTCATGTTCTGAGGCGGCTCTGACAGGATCTGGTTGATCTTCATCATCTTCACGAATGATGATCCGCGCGACCGAGCTGCGCCCTCGAAGTCCTTATTGGCGACCATTGTCGCGACGTTGCGGGTAGCGGCAACGGATTCAACGAGTGGAATGCGGGTGAGGCGGTTGTTACGGACACCGATGATTCTTGCGGGAGTGTCCGGGGTCGCGTTTAGGACTTCCTGCGTAGCGCCATACCCCATGAGTGTTGGCATCCACCTGTCATATGCGGATGGAGTACCACCACGCTGCACGTGACCGAGGATGGTGATGCGGGGCGGGTGCTGGAGGCGCTCGCCGATCGCATCGGAGACAGCTTGAGAAGTGATGGGGTTACCCTCTGAGTCCTTAGCGCCCTCGGCAACAATAACGATTGATTCGCGACGACCGGCTTCGCGTCCGAGGCGAAGTTTTTCCGAAACGTCGTCTTCCCAACCGGGTTCGGGCGGGTTTTCGGGGGTGAAGACGTAGTCAGCGCCGCCGGCAATTGCGCTCATGAGGGGGAGGTATCCGCAGTGGCGTCCCATGACCTCGATGACGAACATGCGCTGGTGGGATGCGGCCGTTGAAGAAATGTCGTCAATGGCTTCCACGACGCGGTTGAGCGCCGAGTCCGTTCCGATCGTCATGTCCGTTCCGACCATGTCGTTGTCGATGGACCCGACAATTCCAACGATCATGAGGGCGGGATAAGCGTCCGCCGTTTCTTGGGTGATGTCGCCGCGCGCAACGAGTTCCTTCACGAGTTCTGGCCATTCTTGGCGGAACACGTCCGTACCGGTCAGTGACCCGTCTCCACCAATAATGACGAGACGGTCGATTCCGCGTTCAATGAGGTTTCGGCACGCGATAAGGCGGCCCTCGCGCTCGCGGAATTCGGCGCTACGGGCGGTTCCGATAATCGTGCCGCCCTCATTGAGAATGGACGACACGTCGGACCACTCCATTTGTTGGATCCGCTCGCCCCCTTCGACGGCTCCCTGCCAGCCCTCCTTAATGGCAAAGGGGGTCGCACCCATTTCTAAGCTTGTACGAACGACCGCGCGAACAGCCGCATTCATTCCTTGAGCATCACCGCCGGAAGTCAGCACACCAATGCGCTTTTCCGAGTGGGGTGAGGGTGTCATTTGGTCCTCCATCAAACGGAATCTAGGTCCATCCCCTATTATCGGTGTTTTAGGGTGCTTTGTGCCAGATCTTGGTAAGAACTTGACTTATTTAGCCCCTTTTGCAGCGGCTTGAACGCGGTCGCGGTCACCAGCGATGAAGATCCACTCGGTATTTTTTGTGTGTGAAACTTTTCCGACCTTTTCGCCCTGCAGGTTGTGGATGCCGATGAGGGCACCGACGTAGCGGCTGTGTTCAAACTCCAGGGCTTCCACGTGTTCTGCGCCCGCGTCGTAGAGCGCGCGAGTCATCTGTTCCTTAGTGATCCAAGATTCGTCGTTGTAGGAAATGACGTACAGGTCCGTCTTCGCCCTCGTTAATAAATCAAAGAACGCGTCTTTCATTGCTGGTTTGGAATTGAATACGGACTTTAGTTCCGGGTCGCGCGCGTCAACGCGTTTGCATGCGACGCCGTAGACTTCCGGTTCGTCCCAGCGCACGAGCGTTTCCCAAATGTGGTAGTTCGTGAAATAGCGGTGCTGATTGTAGGGCGGGTCAAGATACATGAGGTCGGTGCGCGGGAGCTCGTCGACCAGTTTCATTGCGTCTCCGAGCTTGGCGTGGCCCGTGCCGGGAATCAGTTTGGGCGCTATTAGTTTTAGGTCGTTGTACGAGCGCGGGGCCCATTCCTTCAAGTACGCCATCTGAACGCCGGTGGTGGAGTCAACCCGGTCCGCTGCTCGGATCAGCGCGGTGAGGAGGATCGGGTAAAGGTCCGTGCCTTTGAACTCCTCCTCAATCTGGTTCCGGATCGCGTCGATGCGCGCACCATTTTTGGGCTGAAAAAAACGAGATTTCCTGCAGAAGGTTTCGGTGAAATACCCAGGCTTTCCGGGAAGCTGGTCCAAATAGTCGATCGCTTCGCCCAGAACGCCCTCGTCAATCTTCGAGCCGTCCTGTTCGATGAAAGTCTGGGCGTAAACGTAGGAATACGTGGCCAGGTCGGTTGCCGTGGTGGTGATGCCGGAACGCTTGAATTCTTGCGCAACGCGCGTGGTGCCGGTGAAGAGGTCGACGGCTGTGCGCGCGCCGGAAGCACGCGCGATCTGGCCAAGAACGGGAACGAAGACGCGCTTCGAGCCCAAGTATTTGAACAATGTGACCTCTATTTTTCTATTTCGAACTTGATTGTGTGGTGGGGCTTCGCGTGCGGTTGGGCTCCGGGTACGGCGGGGTTCCTTGAGAGCAAGGCCCTGTGTGCGCGGCCCGGTAGGCGGGGGCGCCTGGGCGCGGAAGCGCGCTGGGAACCCTGTCGCGGTGCTGGAATCCTTTCAAAATGCTGGGACTCGCGCTGGGATCCTGTAGCGATGCTCGGCCCCTGTGGCGCGCGCTGGGCTCCTGTAGCGGCGCTGCGCTCCCTATGAAATTAAATCGGCGATGGTGTGGTCGCAAACGAAATCGTCAGCGCAAGTCCCACGATGATCGCCAGCAGGAACACGGAATCAAACAGTTTTGACCTCGCTTTCAACCACGTTCGCTCCGGGCCGAGCACCCTGACGAAAAGTAGGACCGTGAAGAATCCTACGACTCCCCACAGAGCCATCCGCACATCAACGAGCAACGCAAACGCCGTCAACGCCGCCACCACCAAGACGACGAGGACAATCCCTAAAGCGATCACAATTCGTTGACGAGCCACGCCATAATCCTACCTGTTCCAAATTCGGATGTAGTACCGCGCGATCTTCGAGGGCGGCGCTGGGACGCGACAAAGGGAACACCCCGAAGCCCGAAACGAGGAGCGCTCCGACGGAAATCCCGCCGGAGCGCTCCCCTAACACTTTGTTTATCGGCCGGCATCGACGTGCCGGCGCTGTGTTTCTAGTGCGAGAAGTGGCGATTGCCCGTGAAGTACATCGTGATGCCAGCGGCCTGCGCGGCTTCGATGACTTCTTCGTCGCGGATGGAGCCACCCGGCTGTACAACTGCCTTGACACCTGCATCGATCAGGGTCTGGAGTCCATCAGCGAACGGGAAGAACGCATCGGAGGCGGCGACGGATCCCACTGCGCGTTTCGGCGGCTCAGCGACAGTGAGGTCCTCTGCGGATGCTCCCCCAACGCCGGCCTCAACCTTGTTGTCTGCGGCAGCGTCGCCGGTCTCACGACCGCCCAGGGTATTGGCGCGCTCAATCGCCAGAGCACACGAATCCACTCGGTTCACCTGCCCCATGCCAACGCCCACGGAAGCTTGATCCTTCACCAGCAGAATCGCGTTTGAACGCACAGCACGAACCGTCTTCCAAGCGAACTTCAGATCAGCCAGAGTCTTCTCATCGGCAGCTTCACCGGAAACGAGCTTCCAGTTCTTCGGGTCATCACCCTTCGCGTTTACATCGTCTCGGTCCTGCGCGACCAGGCCGCCCGTAATCTGCTTGAACTCAATAGTTCCGCGCGACGGCGGCTCCACAGTAAGTAGGCGAATATTTTTCTTCTTGGAAAGAATCTCCAGGCTGCCTTCTTCATACGAGGGCGCTACTACGACCTCCGTAAAAATAGGCGCGATCTGCTCAGCGAGCTCAACAGAAACCGGACGATTTACCGCGATCACACCGCCGAAAGCTGACACGGGGTCGCAGGCATGAGCGCGACGGTGAGCCTCAGCCACGTCCTCGCCAACTGCAATTCCGCACGGGTTGGCGTGTTTGATGATTGCTACGCAGGGGTCTTCGTGGTCATATGCGGCGCGCAGGGCGGCATCAGCGTCGGTGTAGTTGTTGTAGCTCATGGCCTTGCCGTGGAGTTGCTTTGCGCGGGCGAGTCCGCCGGTTTCTGTGCGACCGCCAAAACCGTCGCCAGCGTTAACGTAAACTGCGCCGCGCTGGTGCGGGTTTTCGCCGTAACGCAGAGTGTTCAGGCGCTTCCAGGTGCCGGCGACGAAGTTTGGTATGCCGGGCTCGGCGGTGGCTTCAGCGTCGTTGCTGTTGTTTTCGCCAGCCTCGCCCTCTTCAATCTGCTGTGCGAACCACGTGGAAACGGCGGCGTCGTACGTGGCGGTGTGCGCGAAGGCTTCGGCGGCGAGTCGGCGGCGCTGTTCGTAGGTGAATCCGCCGGATTTGACGGCTTCGATGACCTCGTCGTAGCGGGCCGGGTCGATCACGATCGCGACGGACGCGTGGTTTTTCGCGGATGCGCGGACCATGGTTGGGCCGCCAATGTCGATTTGCTCGATCGCTTCTTCGAAAGATGCGCCAGACGCAATGGTTTCCGCGAACGGGTAGAGGTTCACAACGACCAGGTCGAAGGCGGCGACGCCTAGTTCGGCGAGCTCATCGACGTGTTCCTTCTTAGTGCGATCCGCCAAAATGCCGGCGTGAATTCGCGGGTGAAGGGTCTTCACACGACCATTCAGGCACTCGGGGAATCCGGTGACTTCCTCCACCGGAGTTACGGGCACGCCGGCCTGCTCAATCTTTCCGGCAGTGGAACCCGTGGACACCAGCTCAACACCATTTTCGTGGAGGGCGCGGGCTAGCTCAACAACATTAGTCTTGTCATAAACAGAGATAAGGGCACGTTTCACAGCTGTACGAGACATCAAGCTTCCTACTGTTCGAGTCTTTACTTGACACCCAGGCGGGCGGCGTCAGCGGCATGGCCTGGCCGCTCCCCGGTGGTGATCCACCTTCGCCAGTCACGGCCAGCCTCAGTTTAACGAACTTTTCAGCGCTACCTAAGGGTTGTCCACTTCCGCATGGGCGATATTCGCCATGTTTTCAGGGTTTTCGAGGGCGGGGCCTGGTTTCGCTCTGGTCTGAGGCGGTTTGTGGTGCGGCCGTGTAGCTGTCTTTAGTGCGCCTTTTGCGTGCCGCCTTTGAAGGTTCGGGCAGCAGGTATTTTTGGTTTCGCTCTGGTCTGGGGCGCTTCATGGCGCGCCTGCGTGACTGTTCTTGGTGCGCGCTAGCCGACTTCGACCCAGCGGCCGGTTGACGTCCATCCGTCGCGCATCATGCGCCCAACCGTGGTGACCAGCTGTTTGCGTTCCTCGATTTGGATGCGTTCCAGCAGTTCCGCGACGGTGTCGTGAGCCTCGACCGGCACCACACACTGAGCGATCACTCGCCCCGTGTCCACACCCGGATCAACAAAGAACAGTGTTGCGCCCGTGAACTTCACGCCGTATGCAAGAGCGTCCTCGGGCCCCCGAATTCCCGCAAAGGAGGGTAGGAGGGAATTGTGCGTGTTGACGACGCGGCCTTCGAAGGTTTCTAGGAACTCCGGGCCGAGGAGCTTCAAAAATCCCGCCGACACGACCAGGTCGGGGTCGTACTTTTCAACCGCGTCGGTCATCGCGGTGTCCCACTCGGCGCGCGAATCGTAGTCGGAGACCTTCTCAACAAACGTTGGAATTCCCGCGGCTTTCGCCCGTTCAAGGCCCTTAATGCCGGACCTATCCGCCCCCACAGCCACGACCTCGCACCCGTATTCCGGATCCTCACAAGCATCGATCAGTGCCTGCAGGTTCGTTCCAGATCCAGAAATGAGGACGACGAGCTTCGCCTTGGTTTTCGCGCCTGGGGTCGCGTCGCTGTTCACGCTAGGTTCTGGGAGGCTATCGGTTTGGATGCCGCCGGCCATCTCGCCAATCGTTGTCGCGGTAGCGCCGGCCGGGCGGGTCGCACTGATCGAGCTGACGGTCTTCTCCGCTGTGCTTCCGGGGTTAGCGACGGGGCTCGTCATCCTGGGTCTCCTTAGAAGATGGTGCCTTGCCGGTATCAGTCTCTGACTCTACACCCGCCGCGTCAACATGAGTTTCACGGGTTGGGTCGGCCGGGGCTGCGTCTCCGGATTTGGGTGGTTCTTGCTCGGCGCGTTTCGCTGGGCCCTCACCGTCGGACGCGGGGCTTTCTGAACCGTCGGCGTTGCCTTCAGGATTTGGCGGACTGTCTGCGCCGGTCTCGGGGTTTGATTCAACGTCTGCGTCAGATTCAGGATTTGGCGGGTTGTCAGCGCCGCCCTCGGGTTCGGATGAGTCTTCCGCGCCAGCTGCAGGATTTGGCGGGTTGTCAGCGCCGCCCTCGGAGTCCAAAGAATCGTCAGCCGTACCTTCGGAACCACGTGAGATCTCAGCACCGTCCTCGTCGATCGCATCTGTGGATAACTTGCCGCGGCGGGACTGGATTTTTTGGGATGCGGTTTCGACGGCGCTGAGGGTGGAGGCTTTGGCGAACTTGCCTCCGGCTACGTATTTCGCCAAAAGAAGCGGGTGCGCGAGAGCGTAAATGACTGCCGCGGTGAACCCGATTTCCAAAGTTCCAAAAATGGTGGCGTAGATCCAGCGCGGTCCGAGGATACTCATTCGTGCGGGGCCGATCGACCCTGTGGATAGCCACATCCAAACCATCACGACAACTAGCATTGTGGTCGCCGCGAATCCCGCGTGGAGGAGGTGATCGACGAGCGCGACCTCGCGGTTTTTCCACACCATGTACGCACCTAGCGCTATCCCCACCGCGATTGGGATAAGCACGACCCACATGCCGATTTCGGTCTGCGGGAAGGCACCCATCAGGGGAATGGCTGGGATGGCGGTTATGTCCGCTCGGGAAGGAGTGATTATCGCATCCGAAGCAGTATAAAAACCGGGACCGGTTATCCAAGATGCGCCCCACGCGGCGATGTTCGGGATGTAAAGAAGCTGCGCGATCCAAACGACCACAAGGTCGAAAATGGACGCGTTTAGAAGTTCTTGAATTCCGAGGGCGCGGCTCCAGCCGGCGATCGTGCCGACTACCGCTACGCCAAGGCCAAGGATTGCAAGGGAGGAGGTAGCAATCAGGCCGTCGCGAACACCGCGCAAATACGGGCCAGACTTGGTGAACCACTGGGGGTCCCATTCCCAGGACCTCAACGACCATACCCACGCAAGTGTTGCTACTAGGAGGGCTCCGAGGATGAGCCATCCCTTATGCGCGTGCAGTGACGTCACGAGCAAAAGCACAATGACCGTTAGCACGTACGCGGGTATGAAGAGAGCAGATCCTTGCCACGACGCTGCGCGCGCTCTTTTTAGTCCTGCCCTGGCGAGCAGGATATGCAGTACCGTCAGTCCGAGCGGGATCATTCGCAGGAATGCTCCGCCGACTACTATTGGCGCGCCGTATGATAGCGCCCAAATGTCGGTGCCGACGCTGATAGCAGTGTTCCAGTCGGCCTCTAACAGCCATGGGTTTTGCGCTGTCGCCAGGAATGACACCAGCGACACCGCGACTAAGACTGCCCACGAAATGACGGCCACTTCAACGGCTGCTAGCACGATTCGAGGCCAGCCGCGCGGCGCGCGCACGACAATAACCTTGCGTTCAATCGGCACGCGGGTGACCGTCGTTTCGGAGGACGCTGCTGAGGCGCGGCCTTTCTTGCCGCCGTCGATTGCGGTTGCTTCAGCGTTTGTGGCGTCCTCGGTCGCTGTTTGGCCGGCTGGTGCGGATTCCCTTGCCGGGCCGGGGCCGGCATCATCGAATGTTGCGGATTCCCTTGACTGGTCAGATCTCGCATCATCGGCCGCTACGGATTCATTTGCCTCGCTACGTACGGCATCATCGGGAGCTGCGGACGCATGGGGTCCCTCACCACCGTTGATTGCGGTGAGATCCCAGCTGTGTTCGTAGCCGGCTTCCTCTAGGAGCCGAGCTTGCTCAGCGGGATCCAGCCTTTCAGTCGGCAGGGCATGAGGTTCACGAGGGTTGCGCCTCGCGAACGATCCTCGACGGTTTCGTTTGGCCTGTTCTTGCAATCTTCGCTGTTCTTCGAGCAGGCGCTGTTCTTCACGCTTGCGTTCCTCATGCAGGTGGCGTTGCTCTTTAATGGCTTGAGAGACCTGCTCGCGGTCGCGCTTTGGTCGCTCGATCCCGGCTGCTCGTTCTCGACGCCGTTCCTCTAGGACACGTTCACGCACGCGGCGAGCTTCCTGCTCTCGGGCAACCCGCCGGGAATCAGCGGCCCGGTCTTTGGCTCGCTTTTTCCCGGAATTGCGCGGATCTTTCTGCGATCCGCCCTGGTTCGCTCGGGGTGCGCGCCCCAGCCCGGGCTGTTCGCTTCCTTCTTCCGAGGCACCCTTCTTGCGCCCCCACTGCTTCCAAAATTTGGAGAAAGCGGCGGGCCTTTTTGCGTTGTCCTCGGTGTTGTCATGCATCGGTTCTATCTTCGGCCATCAGCTCGACTTCATTCGCCCACTCTGCCGGTGTGTCTACCAAAGCGGGCAACACATCAATGCCAGCGACCGAGCCCCGCCCTCCGCCAAAAAACGATTCAGACGGGAACTGCCCATTTCGACGCCATTTTCTGCCAGTTTGGGTCTGAAAGCCATCCCAGCCCGCGTCCCAGAAAACCATTCAGAGGGGAACCTCCCAAAACCACCCCCAATTCCGCCACTTAGGGTCTCAATGGTTTCCGAGGGCGGTGCTCACACACACCATTCAGACACCAACTACCCAAAACCACCACAACATCCGCCACTTAGGGTCTGAATGCTAATTAATGCAACGGGGCGCCGGCGCGCTGGTGGCTTCCGGACAGCAAAAAGGAACGGCCCGCCTCTCGGCGGACCGTCCCATTGCCTTACAGAAACCCTTCGGGTTTCAGAAGCCGAAGCTTACTTGCTCTGCAGGATCTCGCGAGCGAGGTTTGCCGTCTCGGTCGGGGTCTTGCCAACCTTGACGCCTACAGCTTCCAATGCTTCCTTCTTCGCCTCAGCGGTACCGGTGGAGCCGGTGACGATGGCGCCTGCGTGGCCCATGGTCTTGCCCTCCGGAGCGGTGAAGCCAGCAACATAGCCAACTACCGGCTTCGTGACGTTTTCCTTGATGTAGTCAGCGGCACGCTCTTCAGCGTCGCCACCGATTTCACCAATCATGACGATCAGATCAGTGTCCGGGTCTTCCTCGAACGCCTTCAGCGCGTCAATGTGGGTGGTGCCAATGACCGGGTCGCCACCAATACCAATACAGGTGGTGAAGCCGATGTCATTGAGTTCGTACATCATCTGGTAGGTCAACGTGCCGGACTTCGACACCAGGCCAATGCGGCCCGGTCCGGTGATGTCAGCAGGAGTAATGCCAACGTTCGACTTACCCGGCGAGATAATACCCGGGCAGTTCGGGCCAATAATCTGGACGCCCTTCTCAGCCGCGACCTCGCGGAATTCGACGGAGTCCTGAACCGGAATGCCTTCGGTGATTACGACAACCAGGCGCATCTCAGCTTCAACAGCTTCAAGCACGGCGTCCTTCGCAAAACGCGGCGGAACGAAGACCACGGAAACCTCAGCACCGGTAGCGGCCTTGGCTTCAGCGACAGTACCGAAAACGGGGACGTCCTTGGAGCCAGCCTCAACCTGGTCGGCCATCGGGCCGTACGGCTTCACTTCAAAACTCTGAACCTGGCCAGCCTTGCGCGGGTTAACACCACCGACAACCTTGGTGCCAGAAGCGAGCATACGGGTCGTGTGCTTGGTGCCTTCCGAGCCCGTCATGCCCTGGACAATTACGAGATCGTTTTCATCTAGAAAGATAGCCATCTGTTATCGGTCCTCTCAGGCTTTCGCAAGTTCGGCGGCCTTGGCTGCAGCGCCGTCCATGGTGTCGACCATGGTTACAAGTGGGTGGTTAGCTTCGGAAAGGATTGCGCGGCCTTCCTCAACCTTGTTGCCGTCCAGGCGAACAACGATCGGCTTGGTTGCAGATTCACCGAGCAGTTCAAGCGCGCCAAGAATGCCCTTTGCAACTTCGTCACAGGCGGTGATGCCACCAAATACGTTTACGAGGCAGGAGCGAACTTGCTCATCACCAAGGATGACGTCAAGTCCCTTCGCCATGACCTCAGCGGATGCGC
This sequence comes from Actinomyces sp., assembly GCA_012837655.1. GTDB lineage: Bacteria > Actinomycetota > Actinomycetes > Actinomycetales > Actinomycetaceae > Gleimia. The sequence continues at coordinate 15,563 of DUQT01000062.1, forward strand.
CGCCACCAATGTCAAGGAAGTTTGCCGGGCGGGTGCCGTACTGCTCGCCCGCATATGCAACGACGTCGAGCGTGGACATGACAAGGCCTGCGCCGTTACCGATGATGCCAACTTCGCCCTCAAGACGAACGTAGTTCAGGCCCTCAGCCTTTGCGCGCGCCTCACGCGGATCCTCCGCGGAAATGTCCTTGAGCGATTCGTGTTCAGGATGACGGAACGTCGCGTTGTCGTCCAGTGAAACCTTACCGTCGAGGGCGATGATGGCACCCCCCTCAACCTTGACGAGCGGGTTAACCTCAACGAGGGTTGCGTCCTCGCCTGCGTAAACATCCCATAGCTTCACGAGGACGGGAGCGAGGGCGTCGAACTCGGATTCTTCGAAGGAAGCTTCCTTCAGGATCTCGCGAGCTTTCGCGTCATCAATACCAACGGAGGCGTCGATGCCAACCTTGGCCAGAGCTTCCGGGCGCTCCTTCGCGAGCGTTTCGATGTCCATACCACCTTCGCGCGAGCACATCGCCAGGTGACGACGGTTTGCGCGGTCAAGCAGGATGGAGAAGTAGTACTCCTCTTCAATGGCTGCACCTTCCGCGATCATTACGCGGTGTACGGTGTGGCCCTTGATGTCCATGCCAAGGATTTCTTCAGCCCTTGCCTTGGCTTCCTCGGGAGATTTCGCAAGCTTGACGCCGCCGGCCTTGCCGCGGCCACCAATCTTGACCTGGGCCTTGACGACAACTACGCCGCCGCCCAGTTCACGAGCTGCGTTTTCTGCTTCTTCTGGGGTGGTGGCGACGATGCCACGGAGAACGGGTACGCCGTGCGCTTCGAATAGATCGCGCGCTTGGTATTCGTAGAGATCCACGCCCTTACCTTTCGTCTGGATCAGATGGTCCTCAGTCTGGAGGCCTCGGCGCCACAAACTTCTAGATCAAAGAAGCTCGACATCGAGACATCTGCTAATAACACTAACTTGAATCGCGACAAAAAGGGAGCAAAATGGCACACATCTCATTCCGTATACGAAATTGTTGATGTGAGATAGACCTCTATTTCGAGTATCGTCAGAGCTTCTTTAAAGGAGCGTAACGAAGCAGTAATCTGCGGGGCTTGCCCTCACCAAAATCGACCTTTGCCACCATCGATCCGCCAGATCCTTCCAGACCGACGACAGTGCCCTCACCGTACGATCCGTGCGATACGCGGTCCCCGACCGCCAGTTGGATCGCGGGCTTGCCACTCTTGCCAGCCTTCTTTTTGCTTTGCCCAAGTTTGCGCGGTTTGAAACTCTCGCTCGCCCCTTGCACCCGTTTCAAAGCCCCCGAGGTCGAGCTGTCGAATGATCCACCTGAGCCGCGGCCGCCAGATCGCCCACCGTATGAGGACCCCGAACCGTACCTTCCCGAGCCATAGCCGCCCGAGCTATACCCACCGGAACCGTATCCACGACCCGAGCCGTACCCACCAGAAGACGAGCCCGACCCGCGCCCGTAACCGCCGGAGCCGTACCCGCCGCGCCTGAATCCGTTACCTGATCCGATAGCTGGACCAAAATCGTCGTCAGAGTCGCCGTACCCGGTCCCGCCCGCGCGGTAACTGTCCATGAGCGTATGCTCTCGTCGGATTTCCAGTAGCTCCGGCGGAATGTCATCGAGGAACCTCGACGGCGGCAAATCCGTCGGAGTCCCCCACGCTGACCGCACCGCGGCGCGCGTCAGATACAGTTTCTTGCGCGCCCTCGTGATCGCAACGTATGCCAGGCGACGTTCTTCGGAAAGCTCCGATTCGTCCATTAGGGACCGCTGGTGCGGAAACGTGCCATCTTCCAGGCCGGTCACGAAAACGACGGGGAACTCCAAACCCTTCGCGGTGTGGACCGTCATGAGCGTAACTTCACCCGTCGGCCCACCGCTAAGATCTGCCGCATCGGGCACCTGGTCCGCATCCGCCACGAGCGACACGCGCTCCAAGAAATCAACGAGCGTCCCCTCCGGCGTCGTCGTCGCGAAATCCTCCGCAACCGCGTGCAGTTCCGCCAAGTTTTCCACCCGCGACGCATCCTGCGGGTCGTTCGATTCCCGCAGCGTGCGCAGGTATCCGGTCGCTTCCATTACATCGTCGAGGACGTTGCTGACCGTCGCACCATTTTCCACGGCGCAACGCATGGTCTCGATCAGGCCCCAGAAGTCAGCGGCGGAATTAATTGCACGCGGGCTAACTCCGACCACCACGTTACCGGTCCCCTCTTCACGAGCGGCAGCAACGTGCGCCTCCCATGCTCCTTCAGGCAGGTCGACTTCCGCACCTTCGCCTCGCGGGCAATCCTTCTGAATCCACGCGTCACGCAGGGCACCACCAAAGTTAGTGCCATTAATTTCACCGTGACTAATAAAGCCGTTCTCGGCCTTGTCACCAATCCCGCGTCGCGGATTATTAACTACTCTCCGCAGCGATACCGTGTCATCAGGGTTGGAAATCGACTGCAGGTAAGCGATCGCATCTTTAATTTCTTTGCGTTCATAGAACTTGGTGCCGCCGACGACTCGGTACGGAATTCCCGACCTCACGAGCGATTCTTCCAGCGCACGCGACTGCGCGTTCGTGCGGTAGAAAATCGCGATGTCGCCATAGTCGTAGTCGCCGACGAGCTTGTCGATCTCTCCAATTATGAACCGCGCTTCATCGTGTTCCGATTCTGCAGCGTCGTACGTAATCTGGCTACCCTCGCCCAAATCCGTCCACAGCGCCTTCGCGCGCCGGCCGCTGTTCTTTGAAATCACTGCATTCGCAGCCGAAAGAATGTTTTGCGTGGAGCGATAGTTCTGCTCCAAAACCACGGTGTGAGCATCCTCGAAGTCCTTCTCGAACTCCTCGATGTTACGAATCGTGGCGCCACGGAACGCGTAAATTGACTGATCCGAGTCACCAACTACAGTCAACTCACCCTGCGGAATCTCCGAACCGTCACCGATCAGCTCCCGAATCAGGACGTACTGTGCATGGTTGGTGTCTTGATATTCGTCGACGAGGACGTGGCGGAATCGCCGATGGTAGTGCTCAGCTACGGCTTTGTTGGACTGCAGCAGCTGCACAGTTTTCATGATCAAGTCGTCAAAGTCGAGCGCATTGGATTCAGTGAGGCGGCGCTGATAGTCGCGGTAAACCTCACTGACCACGCGCGAAACCGGATCATTTGGCGCGATTTCCATATATTTTTGCGGCGTAATCAAATCGTTCTTCAGATCCGAAATCCGCGACTGTAGCATTTTCGCGCTGAATCGTTTAGTGTCCACGTTCTGCGCTTTAGCGACCATGGAAACAAGCCGGTTGGAGTCTTGCGAATCATAAATCGTGAACGTCGACCGCAGCCCCGCGGCCTCGTACTGTTCGCGCAGAATTCGTACACAGGCGGAGTGGAAAGTAAACACCCACATCCGACGCGCTTCCGGTCCAACTAGACCAGCCACGCGCTCACGCATTTCAGCGGCCGCCTTGTTAGTGAACGTGATGGCAAGGATTTCTCCGGCCCTTGCCCGCCCCGTTCGCAGCAGGTACGCGATGCGGTGGGTCAGCACGCGAGTCTTACCCGAACCCGCACCCGCAACGACCAGCAGAGGACCGCCCTCGTAAATAACGGCTTCACGCTGCTGCGGATTCAGGCCTTCAAGAAGGTCGTCAGTGTTGGGCTGCTCGGGGTCCGTTTCCCACAGATCACTCGGCTGATCCCAGGCAACTTCGATCGGAGGAAGCCCCGGCAGAGCAAGGTGAGAGTTGGATGAATCGTTAAAGCTTCGCATCGCGCTTTCCACTGGTAGTGTGCTCAGTTTTCAAGCAAATAATCGCATGAGGGCGTGGCTCGCAAACTGCGCAGGCGACGACACTCGCTGGATTATTCGCTCAGTAAAGGTACCGCACTTACTGTACACACCAAGGGCGCCCGACCTCGAAAACTGAGGCGTGGCATGTGTCATCCGAGCAGGCTCTAGTTGCAGGGTTGCGAGCCACGCCCTCGAAAATCACACAATATTGCGCTGAGCTGCCCAGTGCGTAAGTTCGTTACGGTTCGACAACTGCAGTTTACGCAACACCGCGGACACGTGAGTTTCGACAGTTTTTACCGAGATGAAAAGTTCTGACGCGACTTCCTTGTACGTGAAGCCGCGGGCGATTAGGCGCATGACTTCCTGTTCGCGTTTGGAAAGAAGGTCCAGTTCGTCATCGTGGCTGGCGACTTCTTGGGTGCCGAAAGCGTCGAGGACGAAACCTGCCAGGCGGGGTGAAAACGCGGCATCGCCGGCGCCCACGCGTCTAATCGCGTTGACCAGGTCCTTTGTTGAAATGGATTTGGTGACGTAACCGCGAGCGCCCGACCTTATTACGGCGACGACATCCTCGGGGGAATCGGAAACGGAAAGGGCCAGGAATTTGGTGTCCACGCTCGCGCAGGCGCGGGGGACTTCGGCTCCGCCGCCCCCTTGACCTCCGGGCATGTGAACGTCTAGGAGGACGACGTCGGGGCGGAGCTCTTGGACAACTCTGATGGCGGAGTCAACGTCTTCCGCTTCGCCAATGACTTCGACGTCATCGGGATATTTGGATAGCTCGTGGCGAACCCCGGCGCGAACGAGGGGGTGGTCATCTGCAATCACAATTGAAAGTGTCACTGTGGCTCCATGTTTGAGTGTGGAACTTGGATGTGGATTTCTGTCCCTGGATTCAGTTTACGTATGTTCACGCGCCCGCCGACTCTTTCGCTTCGGGCGATTATTGAATCGCGCACGCCGTGGCGGTCTTCGGGAACTTCGGACAGGTCGAATCCAGGACCGGAGTCCTTTATGTAAATGTCCGTGATGGTCGGACCGACTTCGGCGTAAACCTGAATGGGTGGGGCGCCGTGGCGCATTGCGTTCTTGACGGCTTCAGCGGCGGCGGCAGTAGCGGCCTGTTCAGAGGGGCCGGGAATGCAGTCGCCAACCGTTACGACTTCGGCTTCTTGCCCATACATTTGCTCTACGGATTCAACGGAATCCTGCAGTAGCTTCTTGAACGAGTTCACCGTTTCCGCCTTCCCCGTGTACAGCCACGACCGCAATTCCCTTTCCTGTTTGAGGGCGAGGGATCGCACCCGCGCGGGGTTATCGGCGTTGGTCTTAATTAGTGTGAGCGTTTGAAGCACCGAGTCGTGCAGGTGAGCAGCAATGTCGGCGCGTTCGGCTTCGCGTGCGCGCGCTACTTCTGTGGAGCTGAGCTCTTTCGTTAGTCGCAGCAACAGTGGCGAAAACGCGAAAACAAGCACCAAGATCAGCGCCAGCCCCAGGCCGATTCCGGGCAGGATCAAGTTGTCTTTCCAGCCTGGAAGCATGATGATCATGCCCCCAAGAAGCAGGACCACGCCGGTTGCTGTGAGCCCCAGGACCATGGGGTTTCGCCAGTTTTTGAAGTCAGCCGCTTGGCTCCAGATCAGGCTGATACCTGCGGCAAGTAGCGCGATTCCGATCCAGTTGTCGGCGAAGCTCCACCAGCCAAGCTGCATGCCGAATACGAACCCGGCGATCAACAGCATGACGAGGCCAAAAATGAACCCCTGAGCTGAGCTCGACAACTTATTTTCTTTAAACGGCTCCTGCAAGGCAGACGCCAACCGTTCGGAGCGGTACCGGCGTTCCCCATCTACTTTCGGAATGAAAGCCCACAGCCACACGTATAGAAGTGGGAGGCCGATCGGGATCAAAACGACGAACGCGACGCGTAGCGCGGTTACTGATATCCCAAGGTGGACGGCAAGGCCGGACGCGACTCCCGCGATTACAGGTTTGGGGCGTCCCGGATATCCGCGTGGCGTTCTTTCTAATGGAGGGCGCTGCTGGCGACCCCACCCCCAGGGGTGAGGCGCCCCCGGTTGTTGCCCCGGCATTCCGTACCCCGGGCGTTGTGTTCCAGGGCCCGGCGCTCCTTGCCCAGTATTTTGCGGACCATATCCCTGCGCCCCTGAACTGGGAGCTGCCGGGCCAGTCGGTTGCGACCCAACGCCAGGTGTCCCCGGTCCCGGCACCCCAGGCCCTGGCATCCCGGTACCCGGCATCCCCGACCACGCATCATTTGGCCCCATACTTTGGGGCCTCGCAGGGTACGGCTGCGACCAGCCCGAC
>DUQT01000007.1 GCA_012837655.1 Actinomyces sp.
CTCCCGAAAGCTCGTCGTGACCTTGTTCGGCGCCGGGCTCGATGTCGACAGCAACCTCTTTCGCGGCAGTTTCTTCAGCACCGCCCTCGGCCTTAATCGAAACGGAAACGGCCTGGCCGGCACCGCTGGAACCAGCCTCCGCGGAACCAGACTTTCCGGCGTCCCCAGAAACGGGCTGTCCACCGTTCGCGGGCTCAGTCTCCGCGGCCCCAGCCTCGCCGGAACCTTCAAAATCGGATTCGGTGCTGGTGGGCTCGACTTCCGGATTGACTCGTCGCACGTTGGCGGCGTAGGTGCCCAAGATTTGCTCGTCCAAAGTCCCCGGAGGACCGCCCGGCCTATCAAGCTTCGTGGACAGTTCGGGGAACTTGTCATATCCGTACAGGTACAGCACGGACGTGTTCACAAACGCGACAACGGGCACAGAGAACAGCGCGCCCGGAATCCCGAACAGGAACGACCCCGCGGCAACCGCAAGAAGCACGGCGACCGGGTGGAGCGAAACCGCGTTCGACATCAACAGCGGCTGTAGCAGGTTTCCTTCAACCTGCTGGACCACCAGAATGACGATGAGCATCAACAGGGCTGTCATCATGCCCTGATCCACAAGCGCGACCAGCACTGCGATCGATCCGGTTACGAAAGCACCGACAATGGGCACGAACGAACCAACGAACACCAAAACCGCGAGCGGAATCGCAAGCGGAACGCCCAGGAAGAAAGCTCCCAGACCAATGCCAACACCGTCAATCGCCGCCACCAGAATCTGCGTGCGCGCATACGCGCCCAAAGTCACCCAACCGCGGATAGCGGATTCGTGAACCGGGACGCGCACACCCTGCGGCATCATCCGCACGAACCACAACCAGATTTTGCGACCGTCCTTCAGGAAGAAGAACAGCACAAACATCGCCAGCAAGAAGCCAGTCAGCACGTTTCCAACTGTGATCGTGATGGACATCGCGCCCGACGCCAAACTCTGCGAGTTCGACTGCAAGAAGCCCACGAACTCATCCGAGAACGACGACAGGTACTCCTCTACAGAATCAACTGGCAGTTGCAGCGGCCCGTCCGTCACCCACGTGACCAGACTGTTCAATCCGTCCGACGCCTTTGCTACCAAATCGCCGAACTGCGCGAAGATTTGTGAGGACGCCGCTGAGACCAACCCAATAACCAGGCCCAAACCTAACAGCAGGCTGATCGCCGCACCGGCGGCCGGTGGCAGTCCCATCCTTCTTTGCAGGAAACGGTTAACCGGATCCAATAGCACTGCAAATAGGAGCGCAATCAGGATCGGGATCAGGATGACCGTCACGAACGAAAGTCCGTATCCAATCACGACCAACCCGAGGATGACGATGAGTATCCGCCACGACCACGCAGCCGCAACCTGCAGGGGCCAGCTCACGTGTTCTCTGGCAGACTCATGTTCTTCGTTGATGTTGAAGTGGACTCTTTCAACTTGAACTGGTTCAGGTTTTACTGACTGCCGAACGTGCGCCAACGGTTCAGAAAACCGGTCAAACAGTTCAGCTATACGACCAGTGCGCCGTTTTTTGGCCATCCATGCTCCTAAACATTTATTTTCTAGACGAAGTATACGCACTGTCTTTCAGATCCCGCCGCTCACAGCAGGCGAGTGCACCATCCGCCTCCCCCATCATCACCGCTTACCAACGCAGTGGTCGTGTCTGTTTTTCATTCACGAGGGCGCGGCTGCGTGCGCATTTCTTTGAGCGCGCTACAGGATCACTCAAACCCAAAGTTCCCGCGCCTCCGCACCTGGATTACCTGGGGGCTTCTGCCCCCGGATTTCTGGGAGTTCATACTGAAACAACGGAGCTGTGTGGCTGCGTCTGCCGAACGCGGCGAGACCGAACTCAGCCGTCCCCCATCGGCGAACAAATGCTGGAGTTTCGCGTGAAAAATAGCGTGCTCAGCCTCGACCTCGTAAAGTACAAATATCTATGAAAGGGGACGCGAATGGCAACGCATGAAGGTTCGCTAGTTGGACGATCTGAGCCCGTCGCATCGAGGTTGGGGATTCACCCGGTTTTGAACACTCCCGTGGAAGGGCCGTGGGAAGATCCGCACGAAATCATCTACGTGGGAATGGGCTGTTTTTGGGGAAGTGAACGAATAATGTGGCGGCTCCCCGGCGTTATTTCCACAGCCGTCGGATATATGGGTGGCACCACACCCAACCCGACCTATGAGGAAGTTTGCACCGGCCAAACCGGCCACGCTGAAATCGTACGAGTTGTGTACAACCCCGAAATTATCTCCGTCGAACAGATCCTGAAAGCGTTTTGGGAAAACCATGACCCGACCACGCTGAACAGGCAGGGCAATGACGTTGGGACGCAGTATCGCTCGGCGATTTACTTCACCAACGCGCACCAGGCCGAAGCGGCGTATGAGACGCGCAGATCGTTCCAACGGGTCCTGGACGAAAACGGGCACGGCAAAATTTCAACGGAGATCACCTCAGCTGACGAGGCCGGCGAGTTCTACCTGGCCGAGCGCTACCACCAGGCGTACCTGCATCACATTCCGAACGGTTACTGCAACCACGGGCCAAACGGTATGACCTGCCCGATCGGCATAGCCAACGCAGGTTAACGACGTTTCATCGGGCGGACCTCGAGCCGGCTCGGGGCTACCTTGGGCTTGAGTGTGGACTGCGGCGACGAGGAACTATCTGGCCGTCCTTCGTAGCTAACTCGCCTTCTTAGTTAACTACCTGGTTCGTCTCAGGTAGCTTTCCGGTTGCCTTGCGCAACTATTTGGCCGTCTTGCGCGCGAACTGCGCGGCGCACCCTGTTGCCGTGTAAACGCCCGATGCCGCATCGAACGCCCGATGCCGCATCGAACGCCTGATCCCGGCACAATAAAGATTCCCCGACCAGCTCTGTCATCTAGGTGACAGTCTGCTGGTGGGGGAATTTTTGTCTAAGGAGTGTTTACTTTACGTGCACAACGTCAGTGACAAACACGAGCGTGTCGCCACCGCGAATACCTGCCTGCGGTACGCCGGCGTCTCCGTATCCCATGTCGGAGGGGATGGAGAGCACTACTCGGGAGCCCTCACGAACGCCGATCAGGCCTTCATCCCAGCCGCGTATAACCATGCCGACTCCAACAGTGAACGACAGCGGTTGACCGCGGTCGTAGGAGTTGTCGAACACGTCCCCGTCCCAGATCTGCCCCAGGTAGTGAGCATCAATCTGTTTACCGGGCGTAATTGGTTCCCCAGCGCCCTCGCGGATCAATTCGATATGCAGGCCTTCGGGTGGTTCCTCGGAAAGGAATTCGATGGTTGGCTTGCGCAGAAAGTTTTCAGATACTTCTAGAAATTCGCTCATGGTCCAAGCCTATTAGTTGCTTCGCAGAATAGCGATTAGACGCAGGATTTCCATGTACATCCAGACGACCGTGACCATGATTCCGAACGCGACCCTCCAAGCGAAGATCTTCGGAGCGCCCATCTCCACGCCCTGCTTCGCAATGTCGTAGTCGCCGATCAGGCTGAACGTTCCAAGGACAACCGCGAACGCGCCAACCAGCACGCCGATCGGAATGCCTAGGACCGTCATGCCGCTGATACCCCACGGATTAGCGATCAAACCAGTCCAAACGAGGATCATTGACACCAGGTTGTACACAAGTAGCGAGATCAGGCCGATCAAAACAAATCGACGCGCCTTGCTTGTATTGCGAATCTTTCCAGATGCGAATAGCGCGAGCGCAACACCCATAACTGCGAACGTTGCGAGGGCCGCCTGCACCACAATACCCGGATACGTGACCTCGAAGATTGCTGAAATTGATCCAAGAACAAGACCTTCAGCAGCCGAATACGCGACAATCAGCGCCGGTGAAATTTTCTTCGAAAAAATATTGACCATGGCGAGGACGAACCCGCCGATCAGGCCACCGAACATCAAAATAGCGGCGGCGCCTGGAACCGTGAGTGTCGCAACCCAGCTGACCACTGCGGCGAGTAGGAGAACACCAAACATTGCGCCGGTCTTCATGATGACGTCGTCGTACGTCATCCGGCCACGGTCTACCGCGTCAGCGGACTGGGAGGCGTAAGCCTGCTCGTAATCCCCCATCGGCATCTGGCCAGGCTGTTGGTCCTGGTAGTAAGCCTGTTGCTGATCCTGATAATAGGTCTGCTGTGGGGCCTGGTAGTTACCCTGTGGACCTTGGTAGTTGCCCTGGGGGTAGCCTCCATCATGCGACGAGGGCGTTGCTCCCCCGCGCCCCGGTTGGTAACCGGGCATCGTCGGGTAACCCGCCGGAGTTCGCTGTTCGAACTGGGTACCTAGATTCTTCATTACTGGATTGGCCATGTCACTCCTTAGGGAATTAGCCAAAATACTGCTCAGTTATACCAACACATAGAGTTACATAGTTATTCCGGTCCCGAAAGATCCACACCGAATGTCGGACAAAGTTGGACCCAGCGTTAGAGCAGGTTAATCCAACGTTAAACTGGGCACCCCGTTAGCCTGAGTAGCCCAATAATCTGGATAGCCCGTTAGCTTGAGTAGCCCGATAGCCTGTGTGCCCCGTAAAACTGAGTACCCCCAGCCGGGCTCGAACCGGCACTGAATCGATTTTAAGTCGACTGCCTCTACCAATTGGGCTATGGGGGCGTGCAACCATTCTAAATAGGTAACCTGCAAAATCACCAAACGAGCCGGCTGGCTGTCTAGGCCATCCAACGGAAATAGCCAACCTCTCGCGGCAATACACTAGCCAAGCCAGGCCGACCTCCGGGACAGGCCGCCGGAAACAACCAACAGCCCGCCGTATCTACCAGCTAAGCCAGGCCGCCCCTCGGGACAGTTGTCGGAAAGAACTAACCTCCCGCGACGAATTTCACACAAGACAGCAAGATTCACCTGGAACCGTCACACAGCTCCGCCCTCGTCGATGAAAATAACGGTGCTAACAAGAAGCCGCCGTATTGTCATTAAGTTAGACAAATCTAAACCGATCTGTAACAAAGAGCGACCACGAAGTGACTAGCCGCGCCAATAGGAGGACAGAATTGATTAACATTTACGGTAGTAGATAAATATTGCCTGAAGTGATTCAGTGCTAGAAAGGTGATCGGCATGTGGTCAGACGGTCGAAGAAGACCAGGCCTGAACCCTGACCCGAGTGTATTGCGACGTTCAACGAACAATCTGCCCGGATCTTCAGGAATGCAGCGCCCGTACTCGCTCGCTACCGTTAAATATCGGAACGCAGAGAGGGCGCGAATAGCTGCAAAACCTCCGGAGATCAAGAGTATTAGCGATATTCCCGAGGCGTTTACGAAGTTCGTTTCGGATGAAACGCGTGCGGGAATGCTCCTGGTCGTGGCGGCTCTGGTTGCACTGCTGTGGGCGAACTCGCCGATCAGCTCGATCTACGAGGCCATGGCTGGCTTCACATTCGGACCGGAATCACTGGGCCTACACCTGCCCCTGTCCGTGTGGGCGGCGGATGGCGTCCTCACAATATTCTTCTTTGTCGTCGGACTTGAACTGAAGACCGAGTTCGTGACCGGCGCCTTGCGTGACGTCAGAGAGGCCGCACTGCCAATGATCGCCGCGGCGTTCGGTATGGTCGGTCCGGCAATCATCTACCTGCTGGTGCAGATATTTACTGGTTCTGACGCGTTTTCTGGTTGGGCAATCCCGGCCGCTACGGACATCGCGTTTGCAGTCGCGTTGCTGGGCGTGTTCGGCAAGGGCATGCCTCCTGCCGCGCGCACATTCCTGCTGACCCTGGCCGTGATGGACGACTTGCTCGCGATCATCGTGATTGCGGTTGTGTACTCGACCGGCCTGAATTTCGTTGCCCTGGCCATGGCGTTTGTCTTCATCGCACTGTTCGGCGTCCTGGCCTACAAGCGTGTGATGAAGTGGTGGATCCTGATCCCCATTGCCATCGTCGCGTGGGGCTTCATGCATGCCTCCGGCGTTCACGCGACCATCGCTGGCGTTGCGATGGGTCTGCTCGTTCCCGCGAACCGCATGCGTGGCGAACCGCAGTGGTCGCACCACCTGGCAGAGAAGATGAACCCGATTTCAGCTGGCCTGGTCGTTCCGTTCTTCGCGTTCTTCGCTGCCGGTGTTAATGTTTCCGCTTCCGGCGGCCTGGTCGACGTCATGGCCGACCCCGTCGCGATCGGCGTCATGCTTGGCCTGCCAGTTGGAAAGTTGCTCGGCATCGCCGGTTCCGTCTACCTGCTGACCAAGTTCACTAAGTTGCGCCTGGGCGCCGGTGTCGACATGCCCGACATCGCAGCGATTGCCTTGCTTGCGGGTATCGGGTTCACAGTTGCTCTACTTATCGCTGGCCTCGCGTTCCCCGTCGGGTCCGCGCACATCCCGCACGCCAAGCTCGGCGTCATGATGGGCACCGCGATAGCCGCAATCGGTGGTGGCGCGGCGGTCAACTACCGCGCGAAGCTCCATGCCCGCGGCCCGGCTGCGAACCAGAAGCGCAGGCTCATGCTCTAAGTCGTTTCCCGGAATATCCACACAACACAGGAGGGAATGGTCCGGCGACCGCAAGGTTGC
>DUQT01000063.1 GCA_012837655.1 Actinomyces sp.
ACTGGAAAGTCGTCAACACCGGCACATCAACGCCGCGCTTCGTCAACTCCGTTTCAATCGCCGAGGACGTTGCTAAACACTCTTCGCGATAACCCTCCGGCTTGTGGACCTTACGCTCGGGGACACCGTGGTAAGACAGCATGACCACCTGCGGGTCGGGCCGTTCTGCGTCCTCAAAACGCGCAGCGATCTGATCCGCGTGCCACTTCACGTAATCCGGCTGAGTCGGCCACTTGCCCACAATCCGCAAATGCGGATAGTGCTCGCGCACGCGATAAAAATCAATCACCTGGTCAACCACAGCGCCCGACGACGACGGCGTAGTCTGCGGATACAGAGGCATCACCGTGACGTCATCCACGCCCTCGTCCTCGAACTTTTGAAGCGCAGACGCAATCGAGGGTTTCGTGTACGTCATCGCGTACAACACCTTCCAGTCCGGCAACGCCTCCTGCAGCATCCGCCACTGGCGGCGCGTGTACACCGTCAGCGGAGACCCCTCATCCGTCCAAATCGTCCTATAAATCGCGCCCGAAGTTTTCGGTCGCACCCGTAGCACAATGCCGTGCAAAATCGGGAGCCAAACCGGCCTCGGAAAATCAACGACCCGCGGGTCGCTTAAGAACTTCGACAAAAACGCCCGCACGTCCTTCGGTTCCGGGCTGTCAGGCGACCCCAAATTCACAATCAAAAGTCCACGCACATCGGCATCCTATCCAGTGGGCGCAGAAATACCGCATTACGAGGGCGTTGCTGACAAACTGTCACCGCGGGAGTTGCTCGTAGTCCACCTGCACATCAGTCCCTCGCAGTACGGATTCGTAGAGCGAACGGGTCGCGGCCTCGATCCCATCCGCGACGTCTTCGCCCGCAGACCAGAGGTCGAGCACCACCACGTTTTCCTCACTACTTAGTACGCGCGTAGCCCATCCACCCTGGCCCCAAAGGTCCGGTTCTTCAAACGACAGGGTTTGCAACCAGCTATCAACCAACGTCTGGACTGACGCCTGGTTCGAAGGGGGAACGCTGACGTTGGACTCAGAATCCGATGGAGGAGCGCTGACCTTGGGCTCAGAATTCGATGGGGGAACGTTAACGTTTGGCTCAGAATCCGATGGGGTGATTGGGGTTGAATCTGACGGGGAAGTACTGCCTGTTGGTGTGAAATCCGACGGGGCAACCGTGCCGGAGCTCGGCCGTGAATCCGTAGCGGACCCCGCCTCGCCCTCGTCGATCGAATTACTGTACAAACGCACGCGGATGCGCGCGGGGGAACCGTCATTGTGCGGCGGGTTGCGCCACAGCCAATTGTAATCGGGGCGGTATAGGCGGTCGTCGGTAGTCATATGGAAATGTTACTTCGCGCGGCAAACGAAGCTGAAAACGCGAAAAATCGATGCAGTGAGTCACCTTTCAGGCAAGACGGTTCCGCAAACCCCGCAATCGTGAAGTAGTATTTACATGTTGTAATCGGCCCAAGTGGCCATAATTGTCTAGAAGCTTTGGAGTGCGTGTACGTGAAGAGCACTGTCGAAAATCTCGAGCCCACGCGGGTGAAGGTCACCGTTGAGGTTCCCTACGAGGAACTCAAGAAGGACATGGACGCGGCCTACCGTGACATCGCGAACCAGGTTGACATCCCCGGTTTCCGTCGTGGCAAGGTGCCCCCGCGCGTTATCGACCAGCGCGTTGGTCGCGTAGTTGTCATTGAGCAGGTAATCAACGACGTCCTGCCCAAGTTCTACGCAGACGTCGTCACCGAGAACGACCTGCGCGTCATGGCACAGCCTGAAATCGAAGTCACCGAAATCCCGAACGCAACTGGAAAGCTGGGCGGTCAGCTCGTTTTCGTTGCTGAAGTTCCGGTCATCGCCCCGTTCGAAATCCCGTCACTTGAAGGCGTCGAACTCGAGGTCGATCCGATCGTCGTCGCTGTGGAAGACGTTGACAACGAGCTCAAGGAACTCCAGAACCGCTTCGCATCACTGAAGACCATTAAACGTGAAGCTGAAAACGGCGACTTTGCCACGATCGACATGGTCGCCAAGATCGGCGATGAGGAAGTCGACTCCGTATCCGACGTCTCCTACGAAATCGGTTCCGATTCCATGCTCCCGGGCATGGACGAAGCCCTAACCGGCATGAAGGCCGGCGAAGAAACCACCTTCACCACGACGCTTGCAGGTGGCGAACACGAGGGCGAAGAAGCAGAGGTAACCGTCAAGGTTTCCGCAATGAAGGCTCGCGAACTGCCTGAAGCTGACGACGACTTTGCACAGATGGTTTCCGAGTTCGACACGATCGAGGAACTCCGCGAGGACCTTGAGAAGCAGGCCAAGGACCGCAAGCGCGCTGAGCAGGCACTGCAGGCCCGCGACCGCCTCATGGATCACCTCGTTGAGGCCGTGAAGCTTGAACTTCCCGAGTCTGTTGTCGAGGAAGAAGCTAAGAGAAGCTACACCGAGGAGTCCTCTGACGAGGAGAAGGCAGAGGCCAAGGACAAGGCCACCCGCCGCATTTCCGAACAGGTCATCCTGGAGGAAATCGCCGCTGACCGCAAGCCGAACATCTCCCAGCAGGAACTGTTCGACTTCATGATGCAGACCTCGCAGATGTACGGCATCGACCCGAACCAGATGTTCTCTGACCAGAACCAGATCCAGGCCATGGTCGCTGAACTGTCTCGCACCAAGGCGCTTGCGCTCACCCTGGGCGACCTCAAGGTCAAGGACACCGAAGGCAACGAGGTTGACATCTCCGAATTCACCCGCGACCCCTCCGCAGAATCCGACGAATTCACCGAAACGGAAGATTCCGAGGACGCAGAGGACGCCGAGGTAGCCGAAGAGGTTGAAGAATCCGAGGAATCGGAAGAAAAGTAACCCAGCGCTAGCTGACCAGGTTTAGAAACGAAGGGACCCACACGCTGGGTCCCTTCGTTCGTATCAGTGCTTCAATGTGCGCCATCAGCGAAAATTGAGCCCCAGGCAAGCAAATCGAAAATAGTCGAACTATGCTAAAGGAAGCTTTTAGTCAAGACGTAGGAGAAAGTATGATCACCACTCCACAGGGACGCGGTGAAGGCGCCTCGGACTTGGACACCAAGTCGATGGCAATGGGAGACGCCATCTACAGTCGCCTTCTGAAGGAGCGCATCATCTGGCTCGGCGGTCCAGTTGAGGACACGAACGCGAACCAGATTTGTGCCCAGATGCTCCTGCTAGCAGCGGAAGATCCCGACAAGCCAATCTACCTCTACATCAACAGCCCGGGCGGTTCCGTAACCGCAGGCATGGCAATCTACGACACCATGCAGTACGTCAAGCCTGACGTTTCCACCATCTGCGTGGGCATGGCCGCTTCGATGGGACAGTTCCTACTGACTGCAGGAACTCCCGGCAAACGCTACGCAACCCCGCATGCCCGCATCCTCATGCATCAGCCGTCCGGCGGTGTCGGGGGTACCGCTGCCGACATTCGCATCAACGCTGATCTGATCCTGCAGATGAAACGCGAACTTGCAGAAATCACGGCTGAACGCACCGGCAAGACCGTTGAGCAGATCAACGCTGACGCAGACCGTGACCACTGGTACACCGCTGAAGAAGCCCTCGAATACGGCTTCTTTGACCACATCGTCACCACGGCTGAATCCGTCGCCGGTGGCGGAATGAGCCACAGCGAGTAGGAGGACCCGGTATGAACAACGCACTAAACGCACACATGGCCCAGCAGATGGGCGTGCCGGCTTCTTCAATGCCGACCGCACGATACGTCCTCCCACAGTTTGAGGAGCGCACAGCCTACGGCTTCAAGCGCCAAGACCCCTACGGCAAGCTATTCGAAGACCGCATCATCTTCCTAGGTGTTCAGGTCGACGACGCTTCTGCCGATGACATTATGGCGCAGCTACTGGTCCTGGAAGCCCAAGACCCGGACTCCATGATCACCATGTACATCAACAGCCCGGGCGGCTCTTTCACCGCAATGACGGCCATCTACGACACGATGCAGTACGTCAAACCGGAGATCCAGACGGTATGTCTGGGCCAGGCGGCCTCCGCTGCAGCTGTACTGCTAGCAGGTGGTTCACCGGGACGTCGTCTTGCACTGCCAAACGCTCGCGTTCTGATTCACCAGCCCGCCATGCAGGGAATGCAGGGCCAGGCATCCGACATTGAGATCGTTGCCGAAGAAATCGAACGCATGCGCACGTGGCTTGAAGAGACCCTGGCGAAGCACTCCGGCCGCACCGTTGAGCAGGTCCGTCGCGACATCGACCGTGACAAGATCCTGACCGCCGACCAGGCGCTCGATTACGGCCTGATCGACCAGGTTCTGACCTCGCGTAAAGCGCAGTAACAGGGGAGCGATCCACAAATTAGCGCGTGAACGTGTATCCACAGTTCAGCGCGCCTGAGTCGCAGCTGTGCCCAACGTCGCCTAAAGTAGACGTTGGGCACAGCCAATTAATTCGGAATGAAGGGGAGCACCGTTGGCGCGGTTCACTGATTCAACAGAGCTACTAAAATGCTCGTTTTGCGGTAAGAGCCAAAAACAGGTCGTCAAACTAATCGGCGGCCCCGGCGTCTACATCTGCAACGAGTGCGTAGAGCTGTGCTATGACCTCATCCAGGAAGAAGTTCAAGAGACAAAGAAGTCTGAACTGACTGCACCGCCACGCCCTAAAGAAATTTACGACTTCCTAAACGACTACGTCATCTCACAACACAACGCCAAACGCGCACTGGCCGTAGCGGTTTACAACCACTACAAGCGCCTGCACGCCTCCATGCGCACCGGCGAACCACTAGACATTGAGATGACCAAGTCCAACATCCTCCTTCTCGGCCCCACGGGCACAGGCAAAACGCACCTGGCGCGCTCATTGGCACGAATGCTCGAAGTGCCGTTCGCGATCGTTGACGCCACCGCTCTAACCGAAGCTGGTTATGTAGGCGAGGACGTGGAGAACATCCTGCTAAAGCTCATTCAAGCAGCTGACGGCGACGTTGAGAAAGCCCAGCGCGGAATCATCTACATCGACGAAATCGACAAGATTGGCCGCAAAGCTGAAAACGCATCCATTACCCGCGACGTGTCCGGTGAGGGCGTACAGCAGGCACTGCTTAAGATAATTGAGGGCACCAAGGCATCCGTTCCGCCGCAGGGTGGTCGCAAGCACCCGCATCAGCAGTTCCTAGAGATCGACACCTCCGGGATCCTGTTCATTGCAGCGGGCGCATTTGCCGGCCTCGAAGATATCGTAAAGGCCCGCCTAGGTAGGCGCACCACCGGATTCGGATCAGACCTGAAATCCGTATCTGAAATGGGAGACCTGTACGAGCAGGTCACGGCTGAAGACCTACACAAGTTCGGCATGATCCCAGAATTCATTGGCCGACTACCCGTAGTTACCACTGTTTCCGAACTTGACGAGGACGACCTGGTACGTGTCCTGACTGAACCGAAGAACAGCCTGATCCGTCAGTACCAGCAGCTATTCGAACTCGATGGGGTAGAGCTCATCTTCACGAATGAGGCCCTGCGCGAAATCGCTAAGCTCGCCAACGAGCGGGGAACCGGTGCTCGCGCGCTGTCTTCCATTTTGGAAAAGACGCTCTCTGACATCATGTTTGAGGTACCGTCAATGCCACACGTAGCTAAAGTTACGGTCACCGCTGACGTTGTCGCCAACGGTGCTGAACCGGAATACGTTGCCAGAGAGTACACCGAAAAGACGCAAACCGCCTAGAGACCTACGCGCTAGGCCCGGCGGGCTGGACAGGCAAGAGAGGGCCCATGACCGACATACCCCGCGAGCTCGCGGAAGCGCGCGCCACAATCGACAACATTGACGCGGCTTTGGTGCACATCCTTGCTGAACGTTTTCGCTGTACCCAAAACGTTGGACACATCAAGGCCCGCTACGACCTGCCGCCCGCCGATCCTGAGCGCGAAAAGCAACAGGTCAAGCGCCTACGCAAACTAGCTGAAGAATCCGGCCTCGACCCTGTGTTCGCCGAGAAATTCCTGCACTTCATCGTCACCGAAGTGATTCGGCACCATGAAGACATCAAGCAGGGCTACAAAAGCAACTCCAACAACTGCGAGTAAACAAATTCGCGGCCAGCAACCCCGGATCAAATCTGCAACAAGCGCCGCGAACCAAACCTGCGACACGCGCCGCGAACCAAGTTCGC
>DUQT01000064.1 GCA_012837655.1 Actinomyces sp.
GCTCCCTTGTGAGCAACCGCAGCCTGACCCCTCGGATCATGCGAGAAAATGCTCACGCCAAAGCTTGGTGCCTCAGAGAGTTTCACCGAACGCGGTATATAAGACTCTAGAACAGTATCCGGGAAATACTTCTTGATCTCGGATGCGACCTCGGCACTCAGATTCGTACGACGGTCAAACATCGTCAGCAAGATCGCACCAATAGAGAGGTCCGGATTCAAATAGTCACGGATCTTCTCAATAGTGTGGATAAGCATTGACAGGCCTTCGAGCGCGTAATACTCAGCCTGAATGGGTACGAGGACCTCATTCGCCGCAACAAACGCATTCAGCGTCAGCAAGCCAAGGCTCGGCGGGCAATCAATCAAAATAACGTCAACATTTCGGTGAACAGACATGTAATCCTTCACCGCACGGCGCAAAACAAATTCCCTCTGCGTCAACGACGACAGCTCGAGCTCAGCGCCAGACAGGTCGATCGTGGCGGGGCAGACCTGAAGGGTTTCGACCTCAGGGCAAGGCTGCAGACACTCGGCAAGTGAAAGATTTCCACTCAAGACGTCGTAAGTGGAAGGCGTTCCCTGGGTGTGCTCAATCCCAAGCGCTGTGGAAGCATTGCCCTGCGGATCGGAATCAATAACCATAACCGACAGGCCCGCTTGAGCCAGGGCAACTGACAGGTTGACAGTCGAAGTTGTCTTACCAACGCCACCCTTTTGGTTAGCTACTGCAACCACCAGTGGGTGCGGTGGCTTAGGAAATTTGGCATTCTCAAGCCTTGCTCGCTCTTGCGCTGCGCGAGCTAGCTCATCAGCTAGAGGGGTCGAACCTGTAGACACCACGACTCCTTTCAACTCCAACCAGTCTAGTAGGTGACTAGGACACCCCACCCGTTGGCTTGCCGCAATTGTGGACAAGCAATAAAGACGGGGTTGGTTAACGCTTCTTCCGTAGCTCAACTACGCGGGTAGATTCATCTTCCATTACGGATGGAACTTCGTGAACCTTAACCCAATCAACCTGTAGCTTCTTAAAGGCCGGCCTCGCGGCCTTCACCTCGTCGGCCGCCTTGCGTCCCTTCAGAGCCAGCATGGAACCACCTGGCAAAACTAACGGCATTGTCAACCGTGTCAACTTCTTTAGGTTGGCAACAGCGCGAGAAGTGACAATATCGGACTGCCCCAGACCGTGAAGTTCCTCAGCGCGATCGTTGTGAATAGTGACGTTGTCAATCCCGATCTCATCGACCACGTCGGCAAGCCACTCACAGCGTCGCTGCATCGGCTCAACCAGGTGCACATCCAGGTCAGGACGCGAAATCGCAATTACAAGCCCCGGAAATCCGGCTCCAGATCCGATGTCCATGACCTGTACATTTTCCGGAATAAAGCCTAAAACTGCAGCGGAGTTTACGAGGTGCCGCGACCACAACCGTGGTAGTTCCCGCGGTCCGATCAAACCGCGTAGCTCACCTTCATCAATAAGCATCTGAGCAAAATGATTAATCCGAGAAAACTCTTGCCCAAAGAGTTCACGAACAGCCTCGGTGGGCTCCTCAACTACAGAGTCACCATCCGAGGCTACTTCAAAAGACTGCTCAGTGATTGTTTTGCCTTACTCGTCCGAGTCCTCAGCCTCGTCCTCGTCGCTGGAATCGGGGAGGATCACGACGCAACGGTTCGGCTCGACGCCTTCGGATTCGGAAATGAGGCCCTCGGCGGCAGCGACGTCGTGGCAGACCTTGCGCTCGAACGGGTTCATCGGTTCAAGCATGACGGGCTCGCCGGTGGTGCGAACGCGCGTGATGGCCTCTTCTGCGATGGCGGTTAGTTCGCGGCGACGATCCGCACGAAAACCAGCGATATCAAGCATTAGACGCGAACGCTCACCGGTCTCGTTCTGGACAGCCAGGCGCGTCAGCTCCTGCAACGCGTCCAGCGTCTTACCATCCTCACCAACGAGGCGTTCCAGGCGCGCAGACGCGTCCTCCGAACCGATTTCCACGAGGGCGCGGTCGTTCTCAACATCTAGCTCAATGTCGCCATCGAGGTCGGCAATGTCGAGGAGTTCCTCCAGGTAGTCAGCTGCAATATCGCCCTCTTCAACTAGCTGGGCGATGCGCTCCTTGTTAGGCGAATCTTTAGACATAACAACACTTTCCGGATAGATAAAGGTGGGAGACTACTGCTTTTTCTTGCGGTCTCGTTTGTCCTTGTCTTCCTTCTTCTTTCGTGCCGCTTCACGGCGCTGTGCGCGACGCTCCTCGCGGCGACGTTCAAGTTCTTCAGGGGACAGTTCGTTCTTACGTGCAGCGATCTGGCGTTCGCGCTCTTCACGGCGACGGATGGCCGCGTCGCGAGCCTGACGTTCACGCTTAGTTAGGCGCTTAGGTTGTACGCGCTCGTTGCTTTCAGTTGCCTGGCGGCGAGACTTGTCAAACTTCTTAGTCCAACGCTCATCGGGCAGCCCATCCCACTCGCTGTAAGCCAACTCGCGGTAGGCGGCAAGCTGCTGCTCAGGCGTAACCTCAGCAGGGAACTTCGTGGGCACCTTCTGCTTGGAAGCGCGCTTCTTCACGGTCTTCAGCGTTGACTTGATGAGGTCCTCACGAGCCTGCGCATCGTCCTCATCAATATTCTTCATGGACGCATCATGTTCTTCGAAAACGGGACGTGCCCACTCGATGTAATCACCGCGGCGCTTGTTCATTAGCTTCTGGTAGGCGTCAGAACCCGGGGTGGGCATCTGCGCGATAGTCCAAAACTGCTGACCCATCGTCCACAGGTTCGTGGTGAACCAGTAGATCAAAACACCGGTTTGGAAGAAGAAACCAGAAAAACCGATGATCAGCGGCATCGTGTACATCATCATCTGCTGGCTGCGCATCATCGGGTTTGACGGATCCTTCGCGGATTCCGGCATGTTCTTCATGGTCAGCTGACGCATGGTGATGAACTGTGTGATCACCATGGCAACGATCATGACAACGATAATGATCTTTGCCTGCAGGTCCGGCGCGGTCGGGAAAGACGCGGAAAGCGGTGCGCCAAAGAGGGTTGATCCCTCAATTTCAGCTGCCTTCGAAGCAGTTAGGGGACCGAGCGATTTATAGTTGTACGTGCCCGCGGCAATCTGGCTGGTTGATGCCAGCACACGGAACAGCGCAAAGAAGATCGGCATCTGTGCCAGGATCGGCAAACATGACGAATAGGGCGATGTCCCGTGTTCCTTGTACAGGGCCATCATTTCTTCGCTCATCTTCTGACGCGAAGCAGGATCCTTCTTGCCCTTGTACTTGTCCTGAATCTTCTTCATTTCAGGCTGAATCGCTTGCATTCCGCGCGACGCCTTAATCTGTTTGAAGAACAGCGGGAAGATCAGAATACGGACGATAATCGTTAGTCCAATGATCGAGAGCACCCAAGCGGGACCCGATCCGTCATCCATACCAAGGAAGACGAACACGTCGTGTAGACGCACCATCACCCAGGCTGTTGCCACCTTGAAGGGGTACAGAAGTTTGTCAAACCACACGGGTAGACTCCTTAATCGCTTGTGGTCTCTTCCCACTCGTCGTCAGTTGGCCGCACGTACGGCTCTGGCTTCCACTGTCCTTTTTCGGGGACGTGGTCCACACCTCCGCGTGACCACGGGTTGCATCTCAAGAACCGCCAGATTCCCAAGATCAATCCTTTCACAGGTCCGTGAACCTCGAGTGCTCTAACCGTGTAGGCCGAACACGACGGGTAATACCTGCAAGTTGGGGGCAATCCTGGTGAAATGAACCGCTGATAGAAGCGTACAGGTGCAATCAGAATCCGCGAAATGACGTTCATTTATCGCACCTTTTTCAAAACTCTATTGATGCCATTTTCCAGTGCGTCAGCCAGTTGCGCATACGTCGCGCCTTTTGATCCAGGTAATACCCGGATTACGAGGACGCAGCTGGGTGGCAGTTGTTCGACATACTCGCGCATCAGGTGACGAAGCTGTCGTTTGATGCGGTTTCTGTCGGTTGCCCGAGAGAATACCTTCTTAGGCACGACGAAACCGACGAGGCGATCTGTTTCAGAAACCTCGCCGGTTAGGGCGTGAACTACTAACTTCGAGTTTCCCGCGTGTGATCCGTAGCGAAAAGCCTTACGAAAAAGTTCCGGGTCTCTTAAGCGGTTCTCGGGCGATAACACTCAGGCAGAGAGCTTTTTGCGTCCCTTGCGGCGGCGGTTCGCAATGATCTGACGGCCGGCACGGGTGCGCATACGCAGACGGAAGCCGTGCTTCCTGGAGCGACGGCGGTTATTCGGCTGAAAAGTACGCTTAGGCACGATGGTCTCCTCGGGCTCGAGGAGCCGTTCGGCCCCTCTCACTTAATCTTCCATTTCCTCGGGTATTAACCGAGCACAAAAAGTGCACGTCAAGTGCACATACACAACGCTTAAGCCTATGGGTTTGTATTTCCTGCGTCAACGTGCAGGAAAACGACATTCGCCACATTCTCTGTACACACATGTGGAAAACCCTGGGGAAAACTACACCCTTGTATCTGTGTAAAACTTGTAATTCACAATTTCCTATAACGCGAGTTATCCCTTGAGAGATCAAATAACTACATTAATGTGATTCAAAAAATTGTTATCCACAGAGTTTTCCCCAGTGTGGGGATAACTTCCCCAAATCGGTGTAAAAGTGACACACTAGGGAGCATTGCACGTATTCTTCGTGTGAAAAGTCACGACTTTTTAGGAGTCTAGGTGGACGGAAAGAAACTCAGTAACGCTTGGGAAGCCGCAATCTCCGAGCTTTTAGAGGAAGACGACATTGGCCCTTCCGTGAAAGCGTTCCTGTCCACAACTCGCCCGCTGGGTGATCTGGAGGGAACCATCCTGGTTGCCGTTCCCAACGATTTCACCAAGAACTTCATCGAAAAGAACGCTCACGACATGATCTGCGAAGCCCTGTCGGAGCACATCGGTAAAGAAGTCCGCATCGCGATTACCGTCAATCCGGACCTAGAAACCGAGATCGAATCAGAAGAAGACGACTCAGCCCCGTCCTCGTCAATGGATTCATCCCCGAGGGCGATGATGGGTGACGCGGATACGGAAGAAGGCGCTGATTCTGCCGAGCGCGCTACTGACGCGGGCACGAAAACCGGTGAATCTAAGAAGCCGACAACCGGGCCGATTGATCTTTCCGGTTCGCGTTTGAATCCGAAATACACGTTTGACACGTTTGTGATTGGTTCTTCGAACCGGTTTGCGAACGCGGCTGCGACTGCGGTGGGTGAACTTCCGGCAAAGGCATACAACCCGCTGTTTATTTACGGAGGTTCCGGGCTCGGTAAGACGCACCTGCTGCACGCAATTGGTAACTATGCACTGTCGCTGTACCCGCATTTGAAGGTGAAGTATGTGAGCTCGGAGGAGTTCACGAATGATTTCATTAACTCGATTCGCGATGACCGCGCAGAACAGTTTCAGCGTCGATACCGCCAGGTCGACATCCTCCTGATTGATGACATTCAGTTCATTCAGGGCAAAGAACAGACTGTCGAGGAGTTTTTCCACACCTTCAACACGCTTTACAACGCAAACAAGCAGGTTGTGATTACTTCTGATGTTCCACCCAAGCAGCTGGAAGGGCTTGGGGACCGGATGCGGTCGCGGTTCGAAATGGGTCTACTGACAGATATTCAGCCGCCGGACTTGGAAACACGTATTGCGATTTTGCGCAAAAAGGCGATAGGTGAGGACCTGGACGTCGACGATGACGTTTTGGAGTTCATTGCTTCGCGTATTTCTTCAAATATTCGCGAACTTGAAGGATCGCTGATCCGTGTAACGGCCTACGCGCATCTAACGCACCAAAAGATTGACCGATCTTTGGCTGAGATGGTACTGAAAGATGTGCTTTCGGACCCCGACGACACCGAGATCACCGTCGCGCTAATCATGGGCCAGGTTTCGGATTACTTCAATGTGTCGATCGACCAAATGTGCTCTGCGGACAGGTCGCGCCTGATCGTTGATGCGCGCCAGATTGCAATGTATCTGTGCCGTGAACTAACCGACTTGTCGCTGCCGAAGATCGGACAGGCGTTTGGCGGGCGTGATCACACCACGGTTATGCACGCGAACAAGAAGATCTCAGAGCAGATGACAATGAAACGGGAAGTTTACAATCAAGTCACCGAATTGATATCTCGGATCAAGGCGCAAGCACGCCGAAATTAGCGTGTTTCCACAGGAAAGCTGTGGATGAGTGTGGATAACTAGCGAATTTTAAGGGTTTTGACACTTGCGAGTTGTGGATACTTGTAGTGCTGTTTTCCTGAAGTTAACAGAGCCATTCGGGTATCCACATACTTATTCAAGGTCTACTAACAATTGGATTCGTTGATATACCAAGGCAAAACCCTGTTATCCACAGTGTTCACAGGCCCTATGACTACTGCTGAATTTATAAATTACAATTCTTATGTCCGCGCACAGTGGATAAAAGCCAGTGGATTCAAACTTGCTCGGCGTGGCTCCTTGCAAGATCAGGATCTTTGGTCAATCGATGTGCTTGACGGGTATAAATAACGTAAAGTGAAACAGCTACTACTGATCAAATGAGAGTGAGGCGGACTGTGAAGTTCACTGTTGCACGAGATGTCCTATCGGAGGCCGTCAACTGGACTGCTCGTACTGTTCCAACACGCCCGTCAGTTCCAATTCTTGCGGGAATTCGTATGGAAGCAACGGATGGAGTCCTGACACTTTCCTCATTTGATTACGAAATCTCAACGCGCTCAGAGATCCCAGCTGACGTGGAGATTCCAGGAGACACCCTGGTTTCCGGACGTCTTCTAGCTTCAATCGCTAAGTCGCTACCGAACAATCCAGTTGAGTTCACGCTCGAAGGCCCGAAGATGAGCCTTGTCTGCGGAACTGCACACTTCACGCTCGCAACCATGTCTGTCGATGAGTACCCGCCGCTTCCCAAGATGCCGGAAGTTCGTGGAACTATCGATTCTCAAGTTTTTGCTCAGGCGATCGCTCAGGTTTCAGTAGCAGCATCATCTGACGACACGATCCCGTTGCTAACCGGTGTTCGCATGGAAATCGAGGACGACACAATCACGCTACTTGGCACTGACAGGTACCGCCTGGCAATGCGTGAGTTCAAGTGGGAGCCCGCTCAGCCAGGAATTTCCACAGCGCTTTTGGTTAAGGCCCGCACACTGGGCGACGTTGCAAAGTCAATGACTTCTGGTGGTCGCGTAGAGCTCGCATTTGACGCTGACGTTGACAGCCAGCCGAACTCGCTGATCGGATTTGTAGCAGGCACGCGCCGCACGACCTCAACTTTGATGGATGGGGATTACCCGCCGGTCAGAAGGCTTTTCCCCGAACAGACGAACATTCAGGCAGTTGTTGATCGCAACGAATTGCTTGAAGCAGTCAAGCGCGTTTCACTGGTCGCCGATCAGCGCACGTCAGTACGCATGGTTTTTGAAAGTGGCCAACTGACCCTGGAAGCTGGAACTGATGACAACGCGCAGGCTTCTGAAGTCGTTGCAGCCAACCTTGAAGGCGCCGACATCACCACCGCGTTTAATCCTCGTTTCCTGGAGGGCGGAGTTGGCGTGCTGGACACGGAGTTCGTCCGGTTCTCATTCACTGATCCCGCTAAACCGGCTGTGGTAACCGGCCAGAAGGAAGAGGACGGCGGCCAGGACAGCACGTTTAGATACCTGATCATGCCGATCCGTTTTGGCATCTAAATTGCTGATGGCTTAGATGCCATATTGTCAACATAGTCAACCGCACGCGAGTTCTATAAGAATCGCGTGCGGTGATGTTTGAAAGTCCGTTAGGAGGATCCACATGTATGTCTCACATTTGGCCCTCGACGACTTCCGTTCCTATCGGCATCAGGTAATCGAGTTCGAACCCGGAACCACAGTCCTTCTTGGACCTAACGGCCAGGGGAAGACAAACCTAGTTGAAGCGATCGGCTACCTAGCGAGCTTCTCATCGCACCGCGTCGCTGCAGACACAGCCCTGGTCCGATTTCCCGCCCCAGGTGAAGAACCTCCCGCCGGAGCAGTCATCCGCGCCAAAGTTAAGACCGGGGATCGGGATCGTATTTTAGAACTTGAAATTATTCGAGGACGAGCTAACCGTGCCCGCTTGAATCGTACGCAGGTGCCACCGCGCGAATTGCTGGGAAACCTCAAGGCAGTCGTGTTCGCACCCGAAGACCTGGACCTCGTGAAAGGTGATCCAGCGGGGCGCAGGCGATTCCTGGATGAGATCGCACAGCAGATGTGGCCGGTCTACGCAGCAATAAAGAGCGACTTTGATCGAGTATCGCGGCAGCGCTCCGCCCTCTTAAAACAAATGCGCAAGGACAGGCGCGCTGGACGTCACGTTGACTTCACAGGACTGTCAATTTGGAATGACCAGTTTGTGCCCCTTGCGCGCCAAATCCTGGCGTACAGGCTTCGCCTGGTTGACCTTCTAAGGCAGCCCGTTAAAGACGCACACGACATAGTTGCCGACCAGGCGCGTGACCTTGAACTTGCGTATGAACACTCACTTCAAGAAGTTGACGGAATTGACATCGAGGGCGTTGCTCGGCTGAGCTTGGACGATCCGGATGCCTACGAAGTGGCGCTGCGAACCGGCCTTGATTTGGTTGCGGAATCGGAGATCGCAAGAGGTGTAAACCTGATTGGTCCTCACCGTGATGAACTGGCTATGACTTTGGATTGCATGCCCGTCAAGGGTTATGCATCGCACGGGGAATCGTGGTCGGTGGCCCTTGCGCTTCGGTTGGGTTCCTTCGAGGCACTCATCGAAGAACCTCGCTTTGAAGGTGACCTACCGCAGACGCCCGTGCTGATTTTGGATGACGTGTTTTCGGAGTTAGATGGTAATCGCCGAGAGGCAGTCCTGGACACCATCACAAAGGCTGAACAGATCTTCATCACGGCTGCGGTTGGAACAGATCTACCAGAGAGCCTGGATGCCCGAACGATCCTTGTAAAGCTCGATAAGGATTTGGGTACAGTCTGCACGGACGGAGTAGCCGAAGGTCCGGAAGTAGTTGACGAAGTTGACTAAACCGGAAGAGCGTGAAGAGAACTCCTATGCGGTTGAGGCGCTGCGTAGGCAACAAGAAGTTGCGATCCAACAGGGCTTCTATCCGGACTTAAAATCGAGGGCTCGGCTAAAGGCTGGACGCAAAAGAAATGCCGGCAACTTCGGGCCCGTGGGCTCATGGAGTAAAGATTCCGCCAACGATGGATCCGGGAGCAATGGATCCGGGGGCGATAGATCCGGCGGCGATCGATCTGACGCAGACAAGAGTTCCACTGCGCACCTAGGTGGCGCAGCCGATGCAGATTCGTCAAGGACCGGGTCTCTCAATCGCGGGTATCACGGGAATCCGGGACTGGCGTCATCCAAGCTGGGCACGGGCCCATCGAAATATGACCCCCAGCCGCTCCAGGCGATCTTAGGAAGGCTGACTAATAGCCTCGGGTGGTCTAGCACCCTGAACGTCGCAACGATTGCTGCAAGGTGGCCACAGATAGTTGGACCCGCCGTGGCGCAACACTGCACAGTAGAGACCTTTAATGACAACGTCCTAGTTGTGCGCGCTTCGTCAACCGCGTGGGCAAACCAAATGAAACTGCTACTACCAACTCTGGAGCGCAATATCCGACAGACCCTGGGTACCAATGCCGTCAAGCAGGTCATCATCCGCGGCCCAGAGGCGCCCTCGTGGAAAAAAGGACCATTGCACATCCCGGGGCGGGGACCCCGCGACACCTACGGATAATTACCCCGCGACACTTACGGGTAACTTTTGCCCGTTCGAATTTCTTGTGCGAACGTGTAGCGGGCCAGCGACACGTGCGGTTAGAACTTGTGGCTTATGTCTCTAAAGGTTGTGGGGTTTATCTCGATTAGTTGACCAGATAGTCAATTTCGGGGGTAAACAGGGTTACGAAATACCAAAAAATTGGTTTACAAGAAAAGTTATCCACAGGTTTTCCCACCGCTGTGGATTGATTTTCCCGCGCTGGTGAGCCGTTTGTGAAATTACGCAGTTGACATCCTTTTGGCTGCGGGCTGGACTCTGTGGAAATAGCTAAAAGTGGTAAGATTATAAAGGTTTTGTACAAGTCTATAACTGCGCGATTGTACGGAATCAGGCATGTTTTTCCTGAGTTCCGAAACGCCTTCGCACCGACTCGAAATGTTTGGGGATTCGGCGTCCACGCGCAACTATGTTTCTTCTAAAAGGGGGCCAGTTTGGCTGACCACGAAGCACACGAGACTCATTCAAATGGTGATTACGAAGCTTCAAATATCACCGTGCTGGAGGGTCTCGAGGCAGTTCGTAAGCGACCTGGCATGTACATCGGTTCTACCGGTGAACGCGGTCTGCACCACCTCGTCTACGAGGTTGTAGATAACGCGGTTGATGAGGCCTTGGCCGGCTACTGTGATCACATCGAAGTAACCATCCGCGACGACGGCGGTCTGACAGTTGTCGATAACGGACGTGGAATCCCCGTGGACATGCACCCCACGGAAGGTCGACCCACCGTTGAGGTCGTAATGACGATCCTTCACGCTGGCGGTAAGTTCGGCGGCGGCGGATACGCGGTTTCTGGCGGTTTGCACGGCGTGGGTATCTCGGTTGTGAACGCGCTGTCACGCCGAGTTGAAACTGAGGTTCGCCGTCAGGGTTACGTGTGGCGGCAGTCGTTTGGAAATGGTGGCCACCCTCTTAGCGAACTGACCCGCGGGGAGCCAACTGAAGAAACGGGCACAAGCCAGACCTTCTACCCGGATCCGGATATTTTCGATTCCGTCGAGTTTTCTTTTGAGATTCTTCGTCAACGCTTCCAGCAGATGGCCTTCCTTAACAAGGGGCTGCGCATTACGTTAACCGATGAACGCCAGGGCGTCACCGATGAGGGTGACGAAATCACCGGCGACGAAATGGGTCACAGTGATGACCCGATAAAGGGATTCCGCCAGGTTACCTACATGTATGAAAACGGTCTGCACGACTACGTTGAATACATCAATCAGACCAAGAAGGCTGAGACGATCAACGCGGAAATCATTGACTTTGAAACCGAAAATGAAGAAGGCTCAATGTCTTTGGAGCTTGCGATGCAGTGGACGCGAGCATATTCGGAGTCCATTTACACGTACGCAAACACAATCAACACCACTGAGGGCGGAATGCACGAAGAGGGTTTCCGCTCCGCGCTCACCTCGGTGGTCAATAAGTACGCACGCGAAAAGGGACTTATTAAGGACAAGCAGGATAACCTGTCCGGCGACGATATCCGTGAAGGTCTGACCGCTGTACTTTCGGTGAAGCTCACTGAACCGCAGTTCGAAGGTCAGACCAAGACGAAGTTGGGCAACGCGGAGGCACGCACGTTCGTGCAGCAGCAGGTTTACTCCCAGCTTGGCGACTGGCTAGACGCGCATCCAACCGATGCTAAGGCAATTGTCATTAAGGCAGTTTCGGCGCAGGAGGCCCGACTAGCAGCACGAAAGGCTCGCGAAGCGACCCGCCGCAAGGGTGTCCTTGAATCGGCATCCATGCCCGGCAAGTTGCGTGACTGCTCGTCACGCGTGGCAGAAGATTGCGAAATTTTCATTGTCGAGGGCGATTCGGCAGGCGGTTCAGCAGTGCTGGGTCGCGATCCTGAGCACCAGGCAATCCTGCCTCTACGAGGAAAGATCCTGAACGTAGAAAAAGCGCGCGTAGATCGTGCGCTGGACTCAAACGAAATTAGGGACCTCATTTCCGCGTTTGGCACCGGCATTGGCGAAGAGTTCGACATTGAGAAGCTTCGTTACGGCAAGATCGTCCTCATGGCAGATGCTGACGTTGACGGCCAGCACATCACGACCCTTCTGCTGACACTACTGTTCCGCTACATGCGCCCACTGGTTGAAGAGGGGCACGTGTACTTGGCGCAGCCCCCGCTGTACAGACTGAAGTGGACCAACGCTCCGCACCAGTTTGTGTACTCGGACCGGGAGCGCGACGAAAAGCTTGCCAGCGGCCGAGCTGCCGGACACCGCCTACCAAAGACCGGTGGCGTACAGCGCTATAAGGGTCTTGGTGAAATGAACTCTGAGGAGCTGTGGGAAACCACCATGGATCCTGAACAGCGAATCCTAAAGAAGATCGATGTTGCGGAAGCTGCATCTGCAGATGAAGTGTTCTCCGTACTAATGGGAGACGACGTTGAATCTAGACGTGCGTTCATCCAGCGCAATGCGCAGGACGTTCGCTTCCTAGACTTTTAGTAAACGTCGTCAACCCCTGATCTGTACAGCTTAAGGAAATGGATACAAACGTGAGTGATGAGAATCTGACTCCCGACGAGGACGCCGCAGTAACAGATGAAACCGGCGCCGCCGTCGCTCAGAGAATTGACCATGTTGACATCGAAGTAGAGATGCAACGCTCATACCTCGATTACGCGATGTCAGTAATCGTTGGCCGAGCCCTCCCAGAAGTGCGAGATGGTCTAAAGCCGGTACACCGCCGCATCCTCTACGCAATGTATGACGGTGGGTACCGACCCAACGCTGGCTTCTACAAGTCAATGCGCGTGGTCGGCGACGTCATGTCTCACTACCACCCCCACGGTGACGCGGCCGTGTATGACGCGCTTGCTCGCCTGGTTCAGTGGTGGTCAATGCGCTACCCACTCGTCACAGGTCAGGGTAACTTCGGATCTCCCGGAAACCTCGGTCCCGCAGCTCCGCGTTACACGGAGTGCAAGATGGACCCGCTGGCTATGGAAATGGTCCGCGACATCGACGAGAACACAGTTGACTTTGTTGACAACTACGATGGTCGAAACCAAGAGCCCTCGGTTCTGCCTTCCCGCTTCCCGAACCTGCTAGTCAATGGTTCTGAAGGAATTGCGGTTGGCATGGCAACCCGCATTCCTCCGCACAACCTGCGTGAAGTTGCAGAGGGCGTTCAGTGGCATCTAGACCACCCGGAAGCATCTCGTGAGGAACTGCTGGAAGCCCTCATCGGAATTGTTAAGGGACCCGACTTCCCGACGGGTGCAACGATCCTCGGCAAGTCCGGCATCGAGCAGGTCTACCGCACGGGTCGCGGATCCATCATGCAGCGCGCAGAGGTAACGGTTGAAGAAATCCACAACCGCAACTGCCTTGTAGTTACAGAACTGCCGTACCAGGTCAATCCCGACAACCTCGCTGCGAAGATCGCGCAGCTCGCCAAGGACGGCATCGTCCAGGGCATTGCCGATATTCGCGATGAGACCTCAGGTCGTTCCGGTATGCGCTTGGTGATTGTGCTGAAGCGTGACGCCGTTCCGAAGGTCGTACTGAACAACCTGTACAAGCGCACGCAGTTGCAGGATTCATTCCCGGCGCACATGCTCGCTCTCGTGGATGGTGTGCCGCGCACGCTGTCACTTGATGGCTTCGTGTTCTATTGGACGAAGCATCAGATTGACGTAATTGTCCGCAGGACGAAGTTCCGTCTTGAAAAGGCGCGCGAACGCTTGCACATTTTGAATGGCTATCTGAAGGCGCTGGATGCGCTGGACGAGGTCATCGCATTGATCCGTCGTTCGCCCACGGTTGAGGACGCGCGCACAGGGCTTATGGAGTTCCTGGATATTGATGAGGTCCAGGCCGACGCGATCTTGGCTCTGCAGCTTCGTCGTCTGGCGGCTTTGGAACGTCAGAAGATTTTGGAAGAGCACGACGAGCTTTCGGCTCGCGTAGCTGATTTGGAGGACATACTCGCTAAGCCCGAGCGTCAGCGCAAGATTGTAGGCGACGAGCTTGCAGAGATCGTTGAGCGTTTCGGCGACGAGCGTCGCACACGCATCGTCCCGTTCTCTGGCGAAATGTCAACTGAGGACCTGATCCCCGAAGAGGACGTCGTCGTCACGATCACGCGCGACGGTTTTGCGAAGCGCACGCGCGTGGATTCCTACCGCTCGCAGCATCGTGGTGGCCGCGGGGTTCGCGGCGCGAAGTTGCGTGAACACGACGTTGTATCGCACTTCTTCGTGACGACCACGCACCACTGGTTGTTGTTCTTCACGAATCTGGGTCGCGTTTACCGCGCAAAGGCTTACGAGATTCCAGAGGGCGGTCGTGACTCACGCGGACAGCACGTGGCTAATCTGCTTGCTTTCCAACCTGATGAGGAGATCAGCGGCGTCCTCGCGATTCGTGATTACGATCAGGCGGACTACCTGGTTTTGGCAACGAAGTCTGGTTTGGTGAAGAAGACGGCGCTGGAGGATTACAACTCGCCGCGAACGGGTGGGTTAATCGCGATTAACCTGCGCGAAATTGACGGTGAGCCGGATGAGCTCGTGTCCGCGAAGCTCGTGAACGCAGATGACCACCTGATTCTCGTGTCGAAGAATGGTCAGGCGTTGCGCTTTGAGGCGACTGACGAGTCGGTTCGTCCGATGGGTCGCGCGACCTCGGGTGTTCGTGGCATGCGGTTCCGCGATGGGGACAGTTTGCTGACGATGGAAGTTGTTGAGGCCGGCTGCGACCTCCTGGTAATCACTGAAGGTGGGTTTGCGAAACGGTCTGGCATCGATACGTATCCCACGCGAGGGCGCGGCGGACTTGGCGTAAAGGTCGCGAACCTTGTGGATGAACGCGGCAAGCTCGTTGGGGCGTTGGAAGTTAATGACGAGGACGAAGTGCTCGTCATCATGGAGAGCGGAAACATTGTTCGCAGCGCTGTCAACGAGATTCCACGCACGGGTCGAACCACTCAGGGTGTGACGTTTGCACGTCCTGCCGAAGGGGATCGCATTATTGCAGTTGCTCGTAACCTCGAGTCGGATCTTGAAAATGATGATGAATCTGTAGACTCTAATGACGAGGGCGCCGCAACGGACGCGGACGATTCTGCAACGGATACCCCTCAGGCTGATGATCAGGAGAACGACGAATGAGTGACTCCAAGAAAAACCAGGCCGTGGCTGAGAGCTGGGAGGAAGACACTCCCCATCAGGTGATGCTCGCGGTTGCCCGAGTTGATCCCTGGACGGTCATGAAAGTCAGTTTCCTGCTGTCTGTTGGTTTCGCTATTGCGGGCGTTATTGCCGCCATTGTTATTTGGTTGATGCTCGATGGCATGCACGTGTTTTCAGACATTGAGCAGTTCCTGGTGAGCATTGGAGCCGATTCGTTCGTTGGTCTACTGGACTACGCGCGGCTGCCGCAGGTTATTTCTATGGCCACGCTTGCGGGTGTTGTGAACATCGTTATCCTGACTGCGCTGGCAACGCTTGGTGCACTGGTTTACAACGTGATTACAGCACTTGTGGGTGGCGTTCGCGTCACGCTAATGGACGAGTGATTTCACGGCGCGCGTGCGCGTGGTTTTCGTGTCGTAGGCGTGCGTGTTTCCTGGGTCGCGCCTGCGTTGCTTTGCCGGGCAATCGGTGAGATTTCTAGGTGAAAAATCCTGCCCGAATTTTCGCCTGCGGCAGCGGGGTCGAAAGTGGTTTGCGGCGTGTAAGTATTATCACTGACTGCGGTTTGGCATTACGCCTGGCAGTTAGATAATCTTGACAGGTGCGCACAGCACGGGGGCCTATAGCTCAGTCGGTTAGAGCGCTTCCCTGATAAGGAAGAGGTCGCTAGTTCGAGTCTAGCTAGGCCCACTCACACCAAGTGGTGTGAACGATGATCGGAGGTCCGAATGATTCGAGAAGGACTGCGAAACCTGGTTATGGGTGGAATCGTTGGAACGGTTGGCCTTGTAACCTACCAGATCAGTCGTGACCTGTCAGATGACAAAGATCTCTGGCAGACGATACAATCGGATCCATCAACCGCGATGGACTAGCCGGCCGCATAAGGGGCTATGGCGCAATTGGTAGCGCACCTGCTTTGCAAGCAGGGGGTTAGGGGTTCGAGTCCCCTTAGCTCCACCAAAACCCGCGTGAATACGCGGGTTTTTTGTTGCCCAAACGCTGAAAGCGTCCGTCTTTACAGGTCCGTACATCCCGGAAGTATCGTGATTGCAGGTGCCGGTAATCCGGAAATGCCCCGGGATTACAACTGCCTACACGCAGGCGCCTGTAGTTACAAGAAAGCGGCCGCAGTGCTAACGCACCACGGCCGCTTCCCTCTGAACACCTATGAAAAGTTCAATCAGTTACAAGCCCAGGGCGTTACGCCCTGGCCGAACGAATATTAGTCTTCGTCCTCTTCGCCTTCTTCAATGGGCTCAGCGGGAGTTTCCGGAATGTCTACGTCGGTGTCGAGGTCGGCCCAGTACTCTTCAGCCCAGGGGTCCTCGATCGGCTGGGAGCGGCGCCATAGCAGGTAGCCAACACCAGCTGCGGCGGTGCCGAGTAGGGTCCAGCCAAGGAACTTACCAAAGGAGCGTGCCTTCGACTTCTTCGGCTTGGTTAGCTCCTTGCGGGTAGCTTCGCCGGCACGCTGTGCGCGCTCTGCAAGGGTGCCCTTCTTGGAAGCAGCCTTCTGAGCGGCCCTGGCGGCAGACTCGCCACGCTTGGCGTAGTCCTCAGCAACGCTCTGCGCGTCCTTTAGGTATGGGCGAACCCTTTCTTCGGCCTCATCGAGGTAGGGGCGTACCTTTTCGGTGGCGTCCTCAATGACCGGTCCGGCGGTCTTCACAGTTTCATCCCAGAGCTTCTGTGCTCGAGGGGCAATCCAATCAGCGCCCTCTTCAACGAAATGCTGGGCCTTTGCTGCCCATTCTTCCCCGTGACGCATTGCGGCATCTGCGGCTGCGTCGGCTTCACGCTGGAACTTCTTCGGGTCAAATTTGCCCATGACTTCCTCCAGATAGTTTCGATAAAAACACCTACTACGACGATTTGGGTAGTAGGTCACCTAGTTCTATTGTGCCTTGATATGTCAGATCTCGCATAACAACAGGTAAACAGAGGGTTTAATAATCTGGCTAGAAAAGACATCGAGCGTCAAATCTGCGACAATTGGGGCATGAAAGCAACAATTCATACAAATAAGGGCGATATTGCGCTCGAGCTATACCCGAACCACGCACCGATCACGGTGAAGAACTTTATTGAGCTTGCCCAGGGCAAGCGCGAGTGGACCCACCCGGCGACGGGTGAGAAGACGACCGATCCGCTTTACGACGGCGTGATTTTCCACCGCGTGATCCCCGGCTTCATGATTCAGGGCGGCGACCCGCTAGGCATGGGCGTTGGCGGCCCGGGTTACAACTTTGACGATGAAATCCACCCCGAACTGAACTTCAACGAGCCGTACGTGCTCGCAATGGCTAACGCGGGTGTGCGCATGGGTAAGGGAACGAACGGTTCCCAGTTCTTCATTACCGTCGCTCCGACGCAGTGGCTATACGGAAAGCACACTATTTTCGGTAAGGTAATCGATCAGGATTCCAAGGATGTCGTTGACGCGATTGCGAACGTTGCAACGGGCCCGAATGACCGCCCCGTTGAAGACGTTGTAATCGAAACCATCGACATCGAAGAGTAAATGTCTCAAGAACCTCGCTTTGGGCAGCGTAATTCCAATCCGGTAGTACCCTGCCCACGTCACCCTGATAAGCGGACTGTGTCAACGTGCAAGCGGTGCGGCCGTGGAACGTGCACAGATTGCACCATTTACACAGAAGTGGGCACTATTTGTCCGGAATGTGCAAATGAAAGTACGAGGGCGAGGCTCCGCAAGCCGCAGTTCTTTCAAGGCAAGTCTGTAACTGCTTGGATTCTGGTAGTCACGGTTATTGTTTCTGCGATTGCGATGGTCTTCCGTCCTCTGCAGGGAGCATTACTGTACGCACCGGTGCTTTCAGCTTCGCAGCCTTGGCGATTGCTCAGCGTCGTCCTCGTGCATGGTGGAATTTTGCACCTGGCGTTGAACATGTTGACGCTTTATATCGTTGGTACGCCGGTTGAGCGCGCGCTTGGGGCGTGGCGGTATTTGGTTCTGTATGCGAGCTCTGCGATTGGTGGGTCGCTGTTTGTGCTCCTGTGGTCGTTTGTCGACTCGGGGTCGTTTGTAACGGCGAACGTGGGGGCGTCTGGCGCCCTGTTCGGTTTGTTCGCGGCGATCTTTGTGCTGCAGAAGAGTTCGGGGGCGGACACTCGCGCGATTTCGGTCCTGCTGATAATCAACCTGGCTTACGGGTTCATCGTTTCCGGAGTGTCCTGGCAGGCGCATCTGGGAGGCATGATCACTGGCGCGCTCGTGTCATGGATGCTAATTAGGCTGGCTCGCCCCGTGCCTGGGAAGACCTACCGGGCGCAGACTAGGAATTCGGTTCTTGCATCTGTTGGAGTTTTCGTAGCTCTGATAGCGCTGAACTACCTGCTGTACTTTGCTCTGATTGGATTCTAGATTCGTTCAATAACCTATATCCCACCTGTGGAAGTTATCCACAGGTGGGATTATTTTTTCGTGGATAATGCCACTTTTGCCTGCAAAATCAAGTATTACATTGTGGAAACTACACGGATGTGATTATCCCCAGGTGTGAATAAGTCTGTGGATAACTTCGAGTGGATAAGTCGTTTCTAACCTAACCCCGCCCCGGAACGTGCTGTCCTTGCGACGCGCCCTGCCGGATCCGTGCCGATCCCTCCTCGATTCCGCCCCGATCCCTCCTCGAATCCGCCTCGATTTCGCCCCAATCCCGCCCCGATTCCGTCCGGCGTGATTCCGGCCCGATTCCGCCTCGCGTGATTCAAACGATCTATTCTCGAGGGCGTTGCTGGCGTTCCCTCAGAAACCCTTCGGGCACGACAAAGGGCCGCCATCTGGCGGCCCTTGTGCGGATCTTCTCCGCTAGTGTTCTGTTGTTACGCTACCCGTTTGCC
>DUQT01000065.1 GCA_012837655.1 Actinomyces sp.
AACTCTACGGGCTGGTCTCGGTGTTCGCGCCGGATTACTTCCATTCTCTCGAGGCATTCAAGGAGCGCTACCTGGACAACCCTGAGGGGGTCGGCAACGATGACCTCGCCCAGCGGGTCGCGATGGTGGCGAAACGGACGCTTCGCAAGGATGCGGATAAGTACATTCGCTTCACCGAGCGCATGCCGCTGACCGTCGCGTTTACCCCGAGCGATGCCGAGATTGAGCTGTACGACAAGATCAACGAGTACCTGCAGCGGCCGTTTCTGTGGGCGTTCGCGAAATCCCAACGCCACCTGTCCGCGCTCATCATGCGAAAACGTCTCGGCTCCTCCTCCTACGCCGTCGCCTCCACGCTGGAGCGCACCGCAGACCGCCTGGAAGCGGAAGTCCGCGCCGGACGCCGACGCAACGACGCCGGTGGTTTCGTCAGTGACCCAGACATCACTAGCGAGCTGCAGGAAGAAGCAGAAAACACCCCGGTCACCTCTGAGGTGATCGATCCGGAGCAGCGCCAGGCGATGTTCAGCGAAGTCGAAGAGCTGCGCGAGTACGCAAAGCTCGCCCGCTCCATTACCGTCAACCAGAAGGCTGTGAAGTTGGTTGATGCGCTCGAGCAGGGCTTTGCGAAGCTGCGCGAGATTGGTGCGCCGGAGAAGGCGATCATCTTCACCGACTCCACCATCACCCAGGAATACCTGGCCCGTTCCCTGACCGAAGCGGGATGGGGCGAGGGCATCGTGCTGTTCAACGGCAGCAACGATAGTGCCGAGGCCAAACGCATCTACCGGGCGTGGTTGAAAGAAAACGAAGGTTCTGACATGATCACCGGTATCCCCGCTGCTGACCGGCGTAAAGCCTTGGTTGATGAGTTCCGTGAGCATGGCCGGATCATGATCGCTACCGAGGCGGCCGCTGAAGGTATCAACCTGCAGTTTTGCTCCATGCTGGTCGACTACGACCTGCCGTGGAACCCGCAACGCGTTGAACAGCGCATCGGGCGTGTGCACCGCTTCGGGCAAAAACACAACGTGGTCGTCGTGAACTTCTCCAACAAGGGCAACCTGGCAGAAGAACGCATCCTCGAGCTGCTCACGGAGAAGTTCGAGCTGTTCACCTCCGTGTTCGGTGCGTCCGATGAGGTTCTCGGTCAGATCGAAGACGGCCTGGATTTCGAGAAGAACATCGCCCACATCCTTGACAACTGCAAGACCTCCGCCGAGATCGATGCCGCGTTTACTGCTCTCGAAGCGAAGTACGCGCAGCAGATCAACCGGGAGATGAAGAAGACCCGCGCCAAGGTGTTCAACAACCTCGACCCGAAGGTGCGCGACAAGCTCAAGTCCTACGACGCCCAAACCGGTGTCGTCCTCAACGCCTTCGAACGCTTCCTCATCGAAGTCACCCGCCACGAGCTGGGCAACATTGCCACCTTTAACGAGACCGGCACCCAATTCACCCTCGAGGACGCCCCAGAAGTGGGCATCCCGACCGGCGAGTACTACTTCAAGTCCGAGCCACGCAAAGGCGCACACCAATACCGGTATGCCAGTGAGCTATGTGCCTGGGTGATCGAGCATGCGAAAAACCACGACACTCCACCGGCCCACCTCACGTTTCAGATCAAAGGCTCCGAACGCGCCACGACGGTCGCGAAGCGGCTCAAGAAGAAGTCCGGGCGATTGCGGATCGAGGAAGCTACCTTCACCATGAAGGCAGGCAAGCAACAACTGCGCGAGTCCTACCTGCTCACAGTCGGGTTCCTCGCTGATGGCACCCCGATGGACTATGATCAGGTCCGTGACCTCCTCGACCTCACCTGCATCAACATCACCGCAGGTGCGGTTGACGACGCTGGGTTCGAGGACGCACTCGACGCTCAACTCACTGAGCTCGGCCAAGACGTGGAGGATCGCAGCGCTGGGTTTTTCCTCCAGCAAGAAGAGCTCATCGAAGCAGCCCGCCTCGACCACAAAGCGAAGTTTGATGCGAAGATCCGCGAGTACCAAGCCAAAGAGACCACCGCGAAGAAGGCGGCTCGCAAGGCGACCAGCGCCACCGAAGAGCTCAAGCTCAAGCAAGAAGCCCGCCAGTGGCGACGCAAGATCGACGACGCCGAAGATGAATACCGCACCGAGCGCAACCGGCTGCGCGACGAGTCCGAGGAGTACCTCGACAGCGCCCGCGACGCCCTTAACGCCACCGAGAACCATCGCGAACTGTTCACCATCACCTGGGAGGTGATCTGACGATGTGTGTCGTTGAGAAAGATGCTACTGATGGCTAGGCCGTACGTGTCACACAAGAAGCTCTGCGACAACTCACGCGCCGCGATGCTCGCCGCGATCGAGGTCTACAACAAGCCGCAGACAACGTACCGGGAGCAGGTCGTCACCGTCTTGGTCGTCAATGCGTGGGAACTCATTTTGAAGGCGGCATTGCGAAAATCCCGGAAGAACATCTTCTACAAGAAGAAGCGCGGAGAGGACTACAGGTCCTTTTCGCTGGAGCACTGTATCGCAGAAATGGACAAGTATCGCCTTTGGCCTGAAACGGTTGATGGCGACGGCGTCCGAGCGAACCTCCACATCCTGACCGACTATCGAAATAAGATCATTCACCTTTACGTCGCTGACGATCTAAATAGCGTCCTCTACATGTTCTTACAGCAGAGCATTGTGAACTACAGAGACTTCGTGCTTGCGATTTTCGACAAGGACCTAGCCGATGACATCACGTGGACGTTGCTCCCACTGGCGGCTCGTACCCCAAGCGATACGATTCGCTCGCTCCGGGTGGATGGAGATGTGAAGTCTGCACAGGTAGTCGAGGACTTCCTTCGAGACCTACGGCAGATTATAGGCAAGGCCGAAAGCCTAGGCGCTGACATGGGGCGGATCGCAATCGTTCAGGAGATCAACCTGCAATCAGGCAAGAAGATTAGCCGCGCCGATCTTGAGGTTGCCATTAACCAAGGCGCGCCAACAACAATCGTTCAGCGCAAAGTCGATCCCAATGACACTCACCCGTTTTCAGCAGGGGAATTGGTGGAGCGGGCGAATGAGGTCCGGAAGCATGGCAGGAAGCTCACGATGCATGATCTCACGTGTATGGCTTGGCGGCACGGACTCCGCGAAGACACGAAGTATGCCTGGCGAGGAAAACACAATCCTTCCTGGGTCTGGTCGGGTGATGCCTTGAGTTTCCTCAAGAACCAAACCGACGAGGATTTCGATCGTGTCCGGGAGGAATACAAGAACTACCTGCGGGAGAAACGGCGCGGGAAGAAGTAGGGCGAACACCCTCCTCGATACCTTTTGACGACGACCCATACATTTTGACGCCACGGCTTCCAGTGCTCCTGGTGGATACAAATGGTGCTGCAGCTCAGGCGGAAGACGCCTGAACACCCCTGTCACTACTACCGCGAGAATGCTCGCGAGCAGCACACGGATTCCTAGATCCTGCCTTCCAGCAGGTTTTAAGCGGCTAACGCGTACTCGCGCACACCGTTATCTCGTATCAATAGCGACAACCAACGTTTTCCAACAATGCGTACGCGATCTGAAGGTGGGAATATTTGCTCCCAATCGGTGCGTAGAGCGTTGCCCACGTGAATGCATCCAACTTTGTCGAGCGGCAGGGTTTTTGGGGGAGCGCCCAGCGACATTGCGAGTTTCTGGTTCGCTTGGTGATCCACCAGGTACAAAGCGGTTTGCGCAATGCGGGCAGGCCATTCCTCAATTTCTATGCCCGCAAAGTTTTCCA
Organism: Actinomyces sp.; assembly: GCA_012837655.1. Taxonomy (GTDB): domain Bacteria; phylum Actinomycetota; class Actinomycetes; order Actinomycetales; family Actinomycetaceae; genus Gleimia. The sequence goes on from DUQT01000065.1 coordinate 3,769, forward strand.
GTTTGACGTTCAGGTTTTCGCGCTCAAAGAAGAGAGTCCCGCCAGCACTTGGGTCTAGTTCTTCAAGGCGTTTCAGAATTTCGAGGTCGAGCTGGCGTAGCTCACGGTATGCAACCACCAGGAAGTTCCCACAACCGCACGCGGGGTCCATGATTTGTAGCTGGCCGATTTCGTCGCGCAGTTTTTCGAGTCGTTTTACGTCGTGGTAGTAAGTCTTGAACTCTGTGCGGAGTTCGTCAAGGAACAGGGGCTCAATGGTTTTAAGAATGTTGATCTCAGTCGTGTAATGCTCGCCCAGTTGCCGCCGGGCTTTCGCGCTTTTCACGGACTGGAATAGGGAGCCGAAAATTGCGGGGCTGATCTCTGACCAGTTGAACATGCAGGCTTCGATCAAAAGCTCTCGCATTGTTGAATCGAAGTACGGAATGGATGTGGATTCTCCAAAAATTCCGCCATTTACGTACGGGAATCGAGAAAGTAGCGAATCCATGTTTGCGGGTCTGACGGCCTCCGGTTGATTCATAATCTGGAACAGCATTACCAGCTGTGCGCCGAGGTCTGTGCCGTCCTCGCGCGTTCGCTTCTCTAAAAATTCGTAAAACAGGTCACGTTCCCACATACCTGAATCGTCACCGTAAAGAGCAAACAGTAAGCGAACCAGGAACACGGAGGATTCATGCTCGGAGTATCCGGTTTTCTCAAGCTCTGAATACAGGCGCCCCATGATTTGCGCGGCCCGAATGGATGCTTTTTCTTGCTCCACTGAGCCAAAAGCACGGGTTTGGAAGCCGGCGAGGAACGCCAAATCCTCTGCGTGCAAAGGCAGTTCTTCTAGCGGAAATTGAACAGTGTCGGCTCCGTCCTCGGCTTCAATATCAAGAATTCGGATCGTTTTGAAGTCGGAAGTAATAACGCGGCTGGGGCGCTCAATATCGCCCAGGTCTTCCATGTAGTCCAGAGCTTGAGCTTCAGCAGCCTCAAGATCCCGCCCTGCGGATTTCATCTCAATAAGAGCTAGGCCGGGTATCAACGCATCAATGAAACCTCTCCTGCCGGTTGAGGTTCGTTTCGCGCGCTTTTCGTACAAAGCTGCCT
>DUQT01000066.1 GCA_012837655.1 Actinomyces sp.
GACTGTTGACGGTTCGGTTGCTGGCCGGCTTGTTGCAGGTTGGGTTGCTGTGGGACCGTCGGCTGCTGTGGGCCGTTCGGTTGAGTCGGCTGCATTCCGCCGGATCGCTGGTTTTGCGCCGGCTGGTTCGACTGGCCGGGTTGGTTCGGTCGGCCTTGTTGCTGGCCTTGTGGCTGATCGTTTTGATCTGTCGGCTGCTGATTTGGTTTTTGGCCGCCGTCGTAGGTGCGCAGGCGTGGGCCTCGACCTTGGCCGCTTGGATGCGGAATGCGCTGGTAACTGTTGGGATCAGCATCAAAATCGCCAGCGTTTGCCGGTGCACCTGAGACATTGCCCTGGTCAGCTGGGCTTGCACCGGACTGGTCGGAACCTTCTCCGAACGAGCTTGCTTCACGGGCTTGCCCACGGCTACCAGGTGAGCCTTCACCGATGGAGTTTCCGTGCATGTTGCCGCGCTTGGCACTATGTTCCGCATTGCCGGCATCATGCTCTACGGTGCCAGCATCATGTTCAGCACTGTTGGAGTCTGGGTGTTGCCGAGCACCGCCCTCGAATGTTTGGAAGTTTGTTCGGGAAGGTTCGGCGTCCGGGGACCCTTCACTTTCTTCGTCGGCACTGCCGCGAGAATCGGGGACCTGTCGGACTGTGGGCCACGCGGTCGAGCTTTGCGGTTGTTGGCTGCGTTGCTCGTTGGGCTGCGGTTGCTGTTGGCGGCTTTGCGGCCCGCTATCACGTGTTTGCTGATCGTGTGGTCGACGGTCTCGCGATTGAGGTGCCTGCCGTGACGCTTGGTCCGCTTGCTGGTATTGCTGCGGACCGGGTTGATGACCCGGCTGGTTGCCAGTTTGTGGGGCCTGCTGGTTTCCCGTTCCAACAACGGCTACCGGGGTTTTCTTCACGCCGGTTACGACTTCGATTGCCTGCGCTACTGGTCCGACGTGACGGCCCATGAACAGGTTCACGAAGTTCTGGTTGGTGAAGCCAAGGGTGACGGTGGTGGCGTCCTCAGAGACGAGGGTGGCGTGCTCCGCGATTAGGAAATGCGAAGAGGGCATGATGGTGCGGACGGCTTCAACGAACTCGTCCCACTTACCGTGCAGGTTCGCGGTGACGTTACCGGAGCTCTGCGGTTCGGGCGATTGCGGTTCACTCGCGCGTTGTCCATCTGCAGGCTTTGAAGCCTCGGCACGTTTCGGAGAATCCTGTTCGGAGCCCTGCTCTATCTTTTCAGTAGCCTGCCCCTTTTCAGCGGCCTGCGACTTCTCGGCAACCCGCGTTTTCTCGCCAGCTTGCGGCCTTTCGTCAACCTGTGGCTGCTGCGCATCAGCACTCTTCCCTGGTTGAGTTCCCGCGACCGATTCAGCGTCCGCCAAAGATTCCTTAGCGTTAGTTTCGACCTCGTGCTTAGATCGCGAGCGCCGCAACTGTTCACGAGCCAGCGCAGCACCGGTCAGTGGCTTTCCATCCGGCCCCATAATTTGGGGTCCATCAGATCCGGGAACCGCAGGGGCAGCAGGCGCCGCGGCACCTCCCGGAGCACCGCCGACGCCACCGGCAGCACCACCAATTCCAGCAATACCACCATGTAGCGACTGTTGACCAGGCACAGGCGAGGCCAATGCGACCAGGATTCGCCCGACCAAAAGTTCCAACTGCAGTCGCGGAGAGGTCGCCCCCACCATCGTTCGCAGCGCCTCGTCAGTCAGGTCAGCCGCTGTGGACAGCGCGGGAGCTCCCCACTGTTTCGCCTGTTCAAACATGCGTTCGCGCTGGTCGGAAGGTAGTTCAGAGAGAATGTCTCGAGCATCTTCACCCGCAACCGCAATGATCAGCAGGTCGCGCAGACGCTCCAGGAAGTCCTCCACGAACCGACGCGGATCGTGACCGGATTCGACCATGCTTTCAATGGCCGCGAAAATGGCTGCACCATTACGATCGCCGAGCGCCTCAACAGCGTTATCCAGCAGACTCGCGTCCGTGTATCCAAGTAGCGCAACCGCACGATCGTAGGAAATTTCGGAGTCAATACTTCCCGCCATTAGCTGGTCAAGCACAGACAGAGAGTCACGTACAGACCCGCCACCCGCGCGAACCACGAGCGGAAGGACGCCCTCCCCTACCTTTACGGATTCCTGCTCGCTCAGCTGCGCTAAGAACGGCGTCATTACATCCGCGGGCACGAGCCGGAACGGATAGTGATGAGTACGCGACCGAATCGTGCCGATCACGCGTTCCGGTTCAGTCGTCGCGAAAACAAACTTGACGTGCTCCGGCGGTTCTTCAACCAGTTTCAAAAGGGCGTTAAATCCCTGAGGCGTGACCATATGAGCCTCATCCAGGATGAACACCTTATACCTATCGCGCACGGGCGCGAAGGTCGCTCGCTCTCGCAGTTCGCGCGCATCGTCAACGCCATTGTGCGAAGCCGCGTCAATCTCTACTACGTCCAGCGAACCGGGTCCACCGGTCGCCAGTTCACGACACGATTCGCACACTCCACACGGAGTGTCCGTCGGTCCTTCAACACAGTTCAAACAGCGCGCCAAAATGCGCGCCGAAGTCGTCTTTCCACACCCGCGCGGGCCTGAAAATAAATACGCGTGAGTAACGCGATTCGACCGAAGAGCTGCCTTCAGCGGTTCGGTTACATGGTCTTGCCCGATGACCTCATCAAAGGTCTCGGGCCGATAGCGGCGGTATAGTGCAGTGGTCACTCTTGAACTCTATCGGTTAGCAGGGACACTCGTAAGTTGAGTCCCCAGCACCGTCCTCCAAAATCAAAATTCTAAACTCCCCAGGCCAGAATATCGGCCACGTCTGCCCCAGAAACTTCCAAGAAATCGGTCACCTTCATACGGAGTGAAAATCCGCGACGACCGCCCGAAACAATCACGTTTTCGAGGTTCAGGCAACTTTCATCAATCACCAGCGGCGCCTGGTTTTTCTGGCCAAACGGGCTAATCCCGCCGACGATGAATCCGGTCCGATTTTGCGCCTTGTTCGCGGGCATCATGTCCGCTTTCTTGCCGTTGAAAGCCTTTGCGACCTTCTTCAAAGACATCCGATGATCAACCGGGACGAGGACGCAGCCGGGATCTCCGTCGATTTCAACCATGAGCGTCTTGAAAACCTCTGCCGGGGCGATACCGAGCTTTTCGCTGGCTTCCGCGCCGAATCCGCCCTCGAAGTCGTCGGTGTGTTCGTATTCGAGCTCTTCGAAAACGGCGCCCTGCTCGATAAGGAAGGCAACGGCGGGAGTAGATGCTGCCTGTTCCATCGGACCTCCAATCGGATGCGTGTGGTGCTACTTTGCATGACTTTGCGGGGTTTGGGGCTACTTTTCGGACTGAAACTTTGTGGCCGTGTCTGAAATGTAGCGCATCTGACAGCATATCGAGGGGTCGTAACTCGACTTAAGGCTGTCCGTTTGGATAGACTGACTGAGCGTTACCGCCGGTAGATGCAACTTTGGTTGTATTTCCGGAGGTCAAACCACTGGAGGATTCGCATAGTGGCCTAGTGCGCTCGCTTGGAAAGCGGGTTGAGTGAAAGCTCTCAGGGGTTCGAATCCCCTATCCTCCGCCATTGTGACCTGTCGCCGGTAGTCTGTAAGCATGTCTGGGATCGGCGTTACTCCTGAGACGCTTGCCCTATTCGAGCGTCTAGAATCTCGCCGCGAAGATTTTCTTGCGCTCTTGTCTAAATATGCTGCAACAAACCCTCGCCTGTTCGGCTCCGTTGCGCGCGGAACGGCGCATGCCGGAAGCGATATAGATATTTTGGTCGAGATGGATCCAGTCGACGGGAACATCCTCATGCGGGCTTCGGGATTGCTAGAAGAGACTCGCGAACTCTTCGGGAGTGATGACATCGATGTGTTCCCAATCCAACTTATGAAACAGGCCATTTCCCAGTCGGCAATCGAAGAATCTGTGGCGCTATGAGTCGAAGCGCGAATGAGCGCATTGGTGATATTTTGCGTGCGATTGACCGTTGTCAGCGTTGTGTCGATGCGCTCAATAGCGACAATGTCGACTATGTGAACATGGCCGAAGATGCGATCGAACGTAACTTGCAAAGCATCGGCGAAGCCGCAAATCACTTGCCGCCGGAGATAACCGACGTTCACCCGGA
>DUQT01000067.1 GCA_012837655.1 Actinomyces sp.
ATCGTCGCGACCGGGCCGCGGCCACGGTCGAGGTGCGCCTCAATGGCGATACCCTGGGCGTCCATGTCCGGGTTAGCGCGCAGATCCAGGGACGCGTCCGCGGTCAGCAGGACGGCCTCCAGCAGCTGATCGATGTTCTGGCCCTGCTTTGCAGAGATGTCGACGAACATCGTGTCGCCGCCGTATTCCTCCGGCACCAGCCCGTACTCGGTGAGCTGGCCGCGGATCTTGTCCGGCTGTGCGGTCGGCTTATCGATCTTGTTCACTGCGACCACGACCGGCACCTCCGCCGCCTTGGCGTGGTTGATCGCCTCGACGGTCTGTGGCATCACGCCGTCGTCAGCAGCGACGACGAGAATCGCGATATCCGTGGACTTCGCACCACGAGCACGCATTGCCGTGAAGGCCTCGTGACCCGGGGTGTCAATGAACGTAATCGGACGATCTTCGCCCTCGTGCTGGACGTGAACCTGGTAAGCACCGATGTGCTGGGTAATGCCACCGTGCTCTTCCTCAACGACATCCGTGTGACGAATGGCGTCCAAGAGTTTCGTCTTACCGTGGTCAACGTGACCCATGACAGTTACGACCGGAGGACGGGGCTCGAGGTGATCTTCATCCTCAAGTTCCTCAGCCTCTAGGTCGATGTCGAAGGACTCTAGGAGTTCACGATCTTCGTCTTCAGGTGAAACAACTTCGACCTTGTAGCCGAGCTCTTCACCAAGAAGCTTGAACGTGTCTTCGTCAAGTGACTGGGTTGCCGTAGCCATTTCGCCAAGGTGCATGAGCACCGTGACGAGTGACGCCGGGTTGACGTCGATCTTGTCTGCTAGATCAGCCAGTGACGCGCCCTGGCGAATTCGAACGACCTTGCCGTTACCGCGCGGAATCTGAACGCCGCCGATAACGGGAGCATTCTGCTGCTCGAATTCCTGCCTCTTCGCGCGCTTCGACTTACGTCCCTTGCGCTTGCCGCCACCGCGACCAAACGCACCCTGGGTAGCTCCGCGTCCGCCGCGACCACCGCGTGGAGGTCCGGAGAATGCGGGACGCTGCTGGAAGCCGCCCTCAGAGCGACCGCCACCTCCGCGGCGTGATCCGCGAGAACGTCGATCCTGCGCGGGTTCTGCCTTCTCAATCGGAGAGTGATCGGGCATCATCATTGGGCTAGGACGTGGTCCCTTGCGCTGAGGTGCACGATCCCTGGTCTGCGACGCGCCACCGCGACCGCGTCCGCGGCCACCGCGATGATCACGCTGCTGTGAACCGCCACCCGGGCGTGGCATGCCCTGCTTTGAAGCGAACGGGTTGTTACCCGGTCGCGGTCCAGGACGATGTCCGGGACGAGGGCCACCGGAACCAGCGGACGATCCCCTACCTGGGCGAGGCATGCCCTGCTTAGATGCAAACGGGTTGTTGCCCGGTCGCGGTCCAGGACGAGGTCCTGGACGAGGCACGGTCTGGCCCGGCTTCGGGGTGTCTTGATTCTTGGATTCTTCAGCCTTGTCCGAGGCCTTTTCTTGATCGGACTTCTGGTCCGCCTTAGCCTTCGCAACCTCAGCAGGCGTGGGAATCACGTCTGCTGGGCTTGGGATTGAACGGCTAGCCTGCTTCTTCGGCTTAGCCTTTGCCGCACCAGGTTTCGCAGACGTTTCAGTCTTCTTAGTAGTCTTCGTTTCCTTGGTGGCGGACTTTGAAGATTTCGCCGGAGCCTTCTTAGCGGCTGGCTTTTCTTCTTTCGCACGCTCCTTGGCAAGCTTCTTGCCGAGCGTTTCTCGTACCTTACGTGTTACCGGAGGTGGAACTGTCGACGAAGCCGACTTAACGAACTCTCCGTTTTCTTTCAGGTACGTTAGTAGGTCTCTACTCGTGATGCCGAGCTCTTTCGCGAGCTCGTGTACACGCAATTTTGGCACAATTCTCCTGTTCAGGTCCGTCCCTGAGCAGGACGGACGTTTATTTCTGCTGGCAGCTCATCGCTGGGTACTCATCGGGTGCCCATCGGCTTCCAACCCGCTTCCATTTTCTCGTCCACAACACACGCTCTGTGTGCTGGAGTGCCCCTGTTCCAGTGCGGTTATGTCAACTGAAACGTTGGCCCGACCTCCATTATCCATGATTCGAAGCGCACGGTGAAAACCGCGGCTTCGCACTGCTTTCTTAAGACAGCTTTCACGGGGATGGATCCAGGCTCCTCGCCCGGGCATACGCTTCGCGTGATCCACTACCACTTCTTGAGTTTGCTCACTGTAGGCACAGCGAACTAGCTCATCTTTGGTTGTGAGTTCACGACATCCGATACATGTCCGTCGCGGCACATGGTTTGTTCGTCCACGAGTTTCACGCATGGTGCGTATGCGTCCTCATATACCCTATCGGTTATTTCAGTGAGTTTCGTCGTCAAAATTTGAGCCACTGCTCACGTCTGGACGCGAAATGTCGCCTGTCATGACGCCGTAGCCATCTTCGGTGTCCGAGTGAATATCGATGTGATATCCGCTCAACCGTGCGGCAAGACGCGCGTTCTGACCTTCGCGTCCGATCGCTAGTGAGAACTGGAAGTCAGGGACAACCACAGTTGCCTTCTTTGCTTCCGGATCAGTAATTGTGACCGAAGAGACGCGAGCGGGCGACAGTGAGTTCGCTACAAATCGCGCCGGATCCGACGAATAGTCAACGATGTCAATCTTTTCGCCCTGCAGTTCAGTCATCACAGCGCGCACGCGACGACCCATCGGACCAATGCAAGCGCCCTTGGCGTTTACGCCCTCACGGTTAGCAGCAACGGCGATCTTCGTGCGGTGACCGGCTTCGCGAGCAATCGACTTGATCGAGACGAGTCCGTCAGAGATCTCGGGAACCTCGCGTTCAAAGAGACCCTCAACCAGACCCGGGTGCGTCCTCGAAACTGTAATTCGGGCGCCCTTCTCGCCACGTGACACGTCAACGACGTAGGCGCGGATGACGTCGCCGTGGTTTAGGACTTCGCCGGGAACCTGTTCGGCTTCGGGAAGGATGGCTTCGTGTTCACCGACGCGCAAAAGTTTGATGTGCGGATTCCGGGTCGCTTCCACGGTTCCTACAACGACGGAGCCGGTGCGGTCGCGGAACTCGCCGAGCACCTTGGAATCGTCGGCTTCACGCAGGCGCTGAACAATAACGCTTCGAGCGGTGGCGGTTGCGATACGGCCGAACTCCTTCGGGGTGTCGTCAAACTCACCGATGGGGTTATCGTCCTCGTCATATTCGGTCGCCATAACGGTGACGCGACCGGTGCGCTGATCGATTTCGATGCGGGCATCGCGGATCGCGCCGGGAGCCTTGTGGTAGACCTTCAGCAAAGCTTCTTCGATAGCGGCAACGAGGGTGTCGCCATCAATCTCAAGCGAGGCACCCACTTCCCGCAAAGTGCGCATATCAATTTCCACGGGAACCCCCTACTTTCCGATCGATCCGAAGTCAACGCGCGAACGCGCCTTAGAAATGTTATCAAGTTCGACTACCACATCGTTACCGGGCTTCCCCTTCTTCCCGGCAACGGTAACCGTGACAGTCTGGTCATCTGAGCTGACCACGTGGCCGCGCACGCGCTCCCCTGTCTTGGTTTTGATCTCGACCAGGCGGCCCACAGTGCGGGAGAAGTGGCGCGGCGTGGTTAGTTGACGCTCCGCGCCCGGAGTTGAAACTTCGAGGCGGTACGCGTTCTCGATTGGATCTTCCTCGTCCAGAGCGGTTGAAATCTGGCGGGTAAGCTCCTGCAGCTGGTCTGCGTCAACTGCGCCCTCGCCTTCGTACAGGTCGACTGTCACGCGCACCAGAGGTTCGCGACCACCGGTCACGGTGACGGACTCTAGAAACAGGTCGGCCGCTTCAACGAAGGGGGCGACCAGGTTCTTGATGCGTGTCTCGACAGCTTTGCTCATGACTCTCCTACTACCCGACTGTCAACGTTTCAGGTTCGAACGGGACTCTCAATCTGACTATTATGCACACATGCCCATTAATTCGCACGAATCCATCCACCTTCCTGCACTCGTTGCAGGTTCCCGATTGAGCCGGCGCCAGGCGAAGCTCACCTTCGCCACGGCCGTGGCTACTGCCGCGATTGGACTGTCGGGGTGTGGCGTGTACCTGGAGCAGGACGGCCCGGAGCTCCCCGAGCCTTCCACCGCACAAACCCTGTACCAGCAGTCGGTTCGCAATGACGTGAGTGTGAAAGCCAGCCTCGCCCTCATTGATGAAAAATGCGAACAATGTGCAAATTACCAAAAAACGTTTGCCGCCCACGCACAGGAACGCGCGCAGACGCTGGGTGGTCTTTGGGATCCTTGGGAAGGTGATATTCCCGAGGGCGCGCCGGTGCCTCCCGAGGTGCCAGCGTCGGCGCGAAGTTGGGATGAACTTGCGGAATTTATGGTCACGAGTGGCTTGAAAGATCTGCGTGACGTCAACAAGCTGACCGACGAGGACGATCGCCTAGCGGTCGCGGCTGTTGCGGCGGGGCGTATTGCGGATGGATTCAAACTGGGATCCTTCGCGGGTGTGGAAGACGCCGACGTGGCGACCTGGGTGGATCCGGTGATGTCCCATCCGATGGATCCCGTTCCCTTGACGAGCGAAGAGCAGGACGCCCTGGCCGACGCCGTGCGCCAATGGGACTGTGCGGCGCAGCTGATTCCGCTTTACACGGCGACGGATGACTCGGATACGCCTATTTCAGAACTTCGAGGGCGTGCGCAGGTTCAGGATTTATTGAACCTGTCGTCGGGCGTGCTGGCTGCGGATGTTCCCGATCGGCGCGTTCCGTCGTGTGTTGGAACGTTTGAAAGTACCGCTTCCAGTGACGACACGAAGCCGATCGAGCGGGTTATCAGCCAGCTGACTGCGGCGAATCTGAAGCTTTATGTGGCTCATCCACAACTGATGGTCGCCGGAGTTGACACGGGCGCGAATCCCCTGCCCCTGGCGGTCCTGGTTGAAAACCTTCGCTACTGGGCTGAACAGGGCGATGTACCTGCAACTCCGGGGATTTTCATTGTTGACGAGGACGAGCAGACCGTCAGTACCGAAGGAAACGACGGCGAACTAGCGACTTTCTGGAACCCTGGAACCGGGTCGAAGTAGCGTCTTTTCGAACCCGGAATCTGGTTCGAAGTGAGAATTAGACCAATCGAGGTCAAACTAACAGCCGTTCAGGAGTCCTGAAACAAAAGGTGGTGCCCCGACCGGGGCTCGAACCCGGGACCGACGGATTATGAGTCCGTTGCTCTAACCGACTGAGCTATCAGGGCCTTAGTCAAGGATGCCAGCATACACGCTGTGTAATCAAATGAGTTAACTCTGTCTTGCACAGCCGGGTGCGCTCTAACTTTGGCCGCCAGTCCACCGATGCGTTTGGAATGGCGCTGGTTTAGAGTGGGGACATGTTGTTTTCGTCTGGATTAAAACTCCCTGCTGAACTGGCTGACAAGCTCACCGGTGATTTTCTTTCAAAGGTCGACAAGCGTCGTCCGGCAACCGAGTTGGAGGACGGCAGCTGGTTGCTGTTAGCCAAGCTTGGCCCTGTCGTAGTGACTGAAGATGAGACGAAGTTCATTGGTCACTGGCACGAGATCCAGCACGCGGTGTGGGAGAG
>DUQT01000008.1 GCA_012837655.1 Actinomyces sp.
GCCGGCCTGCAAGTCCAGACTTCAGAGGAGTTCAGCGACGACGTTGAAAAGGGTGTCGTGATTTCGCAGGATCCTGCCGGCGAAGAAATTCGGTACCGCACCGACCCGGTCGCGATTGTCGTGTCCAAGGGACCGGAAATGGTGGAAGTACCAAACGTCAGAAGGATGAATCCCGACGACGCCAGGGCCGAACTTGAAGCCCGCGGACTGAAGGTCGAGGTCGAGCAGGTCTTCGATGTAGTCAACCTAGTTGCCACGACGGATCCACCGGCAGGGACACTGGTTAAGGTCGGCTCGACCGTGAAGATTAGAGTGATCTAGGCGGGTTAGTTGCGAGACCACTGTGAGCCTGCTTACTGGCGTGACTCCTGGTAGTCGCGCAGAAGCTGGGCGACTCGGAAGGCCATCTCCAAAGACTGCTGGTGATTCAAACGCGGATCAACCAGGGTCTCGTATTTGTCCTTTAGTCGAAGCTCATCCAGGTTTTCAGCTCCACCGATAACCTCGGTGACATCGTCACCGGTGAGTTCGATGTGCATACCTGCGGGCGACTCGTTCTTTTCAGCCAGCACACTAAAGAAGCCGTTCACTTCATCCATGATGGTTTCGAAATCGCGGGTCTTGTACCCAGACGATGTCTTGATTGTGTTGCCATGCATGGGGTCGGTAAGCCACACGACTGGTCGACCGTCACGCTGAACTGCATCCACCAGTGGTGGCAGAACATCGCGGATCTTGTCCGCCCCCATCCTGGTGATGAAGGTCAGTCGGCCTTCCTCGCCATCCGGATTCAGCTTCTCTATTAGGCGGTACAGGTCATCGGGTTGAGCATTAGGCCCAACCTTAACTCCGATTGGGTTCCTAACTTCACGCAAGATCTCGACGTGTGCGCCCTCGGGCTGGCGGGTCCGCTCCCCGATCCACAGGAAGTGGCCGGACGTGTTGTAAAGGTCCCCGCTTCGCGAATCGATGCGCGTCATTGCTGCCTCATATTCAAGCAGTAGCGCTTCATGCGAACTGTACAGGTCGACGACCTTCAGACCCTCAAAGTCAGCCCCAGCTGCCTCCATGAATCGAACGGCACGGTTAATCTCTTTCGCAAGAGCTTCGTAGCGCGAGTACGCCGGGTTCTTCGTGAAGCCAGCATTCCAAGTGTGTACTCGACGCAGGTCGGCGTAGCCGCCCTTTGTGAACGCGCGGATGAGGTTCAAGGATCCCGCTGAATGCTGGTACGTGTCCAGCAGTCGCTCCGGGTCCGGAGTGCGCCCTTCCGCCGTGAAGGCGTAATCATTGACCGCATCCCCGCGGTAGGACGGCAGAGTCACACCATCGCGAGTTTCCGTATCTGACGACCTCGGTTTTGCATACTGGCCTGCAATGCGGCCGACTTTAACAACCGGCATTGACGCGCCGTACGTTAGCACGACAGCCATCTGCAGAAGGGTTTGAATCTTCATGCGGATCTGGTCCGCTGTAGACCCTTCAAACGTTTCGGCACAGTCTCCGCCCATGAGGACGAAAGCTTCGCCGCGCCCAGCCTCAGCCATTTGGGCACGCAAATCATCAGCTTCACCAGCAAAGACAAGTGGAGGTCGTTTGCGCAACTTTTCAGTCACTTGGCGAAGATGCTCTGAATCGGGATACTCGGGCTGCTGCACTGCAGGGTGGTCACGCCAGGAATCCCATGGGAAGCTTTCGTCGATAATCATTCTTTTAGGTTAGTCTCTTTGGGAATATAGTGTGGGCGCGCGTCCCGGTTAATGGAACGCGCGCCCAAACAGCTAGTTAATGACCTTGGTTAGTCAACCGCGGGTGCCGGGGAAACACGCTCGCCGATTTCGGCGCTCATTTCGCGGAACCACGGGGTATCGATGTCGAACTTCTTGCCGCCAGCAATACGCTTGAAATCAATGGCCTTCAGCTTGTCGCCATCTTCTTCATCGTGACCGATAACACCGGAAACACCTTCGAATGCGCACTCGACTGCGTAGTCAGTCATCGACTTGATCAGGCGAAGGTCTTCCTTGTTCGCAGCTGCGGAACGAGAGAAGTAACCGGACTTCTGAACCATGACCTTCTCGGCGCCGATCTTCTCAGCGAACTGCTTTGCGAACCATTCGCCCGGGTTGATCGTGTCAAGCTTCACGTGGCCGAAGGGGTCACGCTGAACAACTTCGCCAGCGTCTTCCATTTCCTGGACGATTTCGGCGACGCCTGCACCTTCCGAAAGGAAGATGTTTACGTTGCCGTACTTGTCCATGATTGCCTTCAGGCGAGCAGCTTCACGGTCGATCTCAACGTGGTCTTCCGGAATGAAGACTGCGTGGATGTCCCAGCGTTCCTTCGTGAGGCCGAGCTCGGGAGCCCATTCCTGCTTCTTCCACCATTCGCGGTACTTGTAGGCAGCGGCGGCGGTTAGGTAACCACAGTTGCGGCCCATGACCTCGTGGATGATGAGCATGCGCGGGTTCGAGCGGTGCTCACCGATGATGTTTTGAGCGTAGATGGCGGCCTGTTCCGCGGCAGTCCATGCACCGAGCGACTGCTTAATCGGGATGACGTCGTTATCGATCGTCTTGGGCAGGCCAACTACGGTTAGGTGGTATTCGTTTTCTTCGAGGTAGTGTGCAAGGTCGGCTGCGGTGGTGTTCGTGTCGTCACCACCGATGGTGTGAAGCACGTCGACCTTATCTGTGCGGAGGCGTTCCGCAGCTACCTTTAGCGGATCCTGTCCTTCTTCGACGAGTCCACGCTTCACAAGGTCCTTTGCGTTGGTCAACTTCACGCGAGAGTTACCAATGGGCGATCCACCAAAGTCGTGGAGTAGGGCGGCCTTCTTGCGAGCCTCGGCTCCAATAGTGATGTAGTTACCGGTCAGCAGACCGTGGTAGCCGTACTGGTAGGCAATGATTTCGATCGTTGGGTCTAGTTCGTTGTAGCGCTCAATCAGTCCTCCAACTGCGGAAGACAGGCACGGAGCAAATCCACCGGCCGTTAAAAGAGCAACTCGCTTGACTGACATCTGATGGACCTTTCGATTGGACAATACTAGTGACGCGCAAAGCGCACACCATTATCTTAACGGTTCTTGACGTCCGAGGCCGCAATCGGGCAATCCATGGTCATGAATCAACCACGGTTTGACTGGGCAGGCCCCTAACTAGTCCTTTTCTTCCTGATCACCAAGGTCTAGGACTTCGTCATCTTCAGTCGGTTCAGGAACTTCAACATCTGGTGCTTCTCGCCCACCGGGAGCCTTCGCACCACCCGGAACCGGTCCGGCAAACTTGCCCTCCTTCGCCAGCTGCGCCTTGACGTCAGCGGCGTAAAGGTCAACGTACTCCTGACCAGACAGGGTCATGAGGTTGTACATGATCTCATCAGTGACAGCGCGTAGTGTGAAGCGGTCACGTGCAAGTCCACGATAACGCGAGAAATCCAGTGGCTCACCGATAACCATTCCCACACGGTGGCGGCTAGGAATCTTTTGCCCGATTGGCTGTGCAATATTGGTGCCGATCATCGCAACCGGGACTACGGGTGCGCCAGATTCTAGTGCTAGGCGCGCAACTCCTACCTTGCCGCGATACAGGCGACCATCAGGGCTGCGAGTTCCCTCCGGATAGATTCCGAACAGTTCGCCTTCTTCCAGCCTTGCAAGTCCAGTGCGGAGGGCGGCCTCGGCTGCTGTTCCCGAAGAGCGGTCTACCGGAATAGTTCCAACTCCGCGCATGAAGCGTGCGGTTAGCTTGCCCTTGAATCCGGTTCCTGTGAAGTAGTCGGATTTGCCCATGAAGACAACTTCTCTGTCGATCATCAGTGGGAGGAAGACAGAGTCAAAAACCGCCAGGTGGTTCGACGCAAGAATTGCCGGACCTTCCGAGGGAATATTGTCTTTACCACGAATCCAGGGACGGTAAAAAGCCTTCAAGAACGGCCCTGCCCCCGTCTTTAGTACCTGGTACAGCACGTCTTCGACCTCCTGGTAACGGATGTTAAAAAACTACCACTAACTTTTCAGTCTAGTGGTCTAGTGTTCACTTTATGACTCGTTGACTGCATCTGTAAGATACAGATTGTCCTCACGTCCGCAATTTCGGTCAACTTTAACGGTCAGTTTCACAAGGAGCCAAGATGGATTACCGCCAGCCTGGGGTTGTAACCCCTGAACTTGGCCGGCGTTTAGGGCTCTCCGCCTCTCAGCTCCTACCGCTCGACGATGAGCCCAGTGAATCGACTTTCACCGAATCAGTGTGGTCAAGAACATATGTTGTTGTCGACTTGGAAACCACTGGCCTGTCCGGAACGGACGCGATCACAGAAATCGGCGCCGTGAAAGTTTCCGACAACAAGGTCATCGACACGTTCAGCACGCTTGTTGACCCCGAACGCGAAATCCCACCAAGGATTACCGCGTTAACTGGCATCACGAACGCGATGGTGGAAGGCGCCCCAAAGCTTGCCGAAGTCATACCAGCATTCCTAGATTTCGCTGACTTTGAATCATCGGTACTCGTTGCCCACAACGCCTCATTTGATTGTGGTTTCCTCTCGCGCGCGTGCGACCAAATCGGGTGTGCGTGGAAGAAACCCGAAATAATCGACACGCTCGCACTGGCCCGCACGATTCTGCCCCGCCCACTGGTACGCGATCACAGGCTCGGCACATTAGCTAAGTTTTTCGCGGTCACAAACCCCGATGCGCACCGAGCATTAGCGGATGCCTACGTGACCGCCGAGGTCCTCTCCGGCCTCGTAAATCGACTTGATCAGGCGGGCGCAGAAGACTACGACGATTTGAACGTCGCTGCCCAGACAGTCCCGTATCGTCACCGCAAGAAGGCGTCGCTCGCGAAGGACCTGCCCACGTCGCCGGGCGTGTATAGATTCATTTCCGAGGACGGACTCGCGCTTTACGTGGGGTCGGCGACGAATCTGCGGTCGCGGGTTAGGAGTTACTTCTCTGCTGCTGACAAGCGGCGTCGGATTCACGCGATGCTCGATCAGGTTGAAGGTGTGGAGGTCGAGGCTACGTCCTCTACGCTCGATGCGCGCATCTTAGAGTTGCGCACGATTCGAAACGATAGGCCGCTGTTTAGCGCTGCGTCCCGGCATCAGGACGACACTGCGTGGCTGCTTAGGCGTGGGAATGCTTTGACGACGGCTCACACGATTGCGCCTGAGGAGGCGCGCGGTGCGCTGGGACCGTATCGGCGGGTGACACATGCGCGGATGGCTAGGGAGGCGATTCTGTTAGCCACCGGCAAGGACTTCGACCCGCTTCGAGAGCCGTCCAACCTGGATGCTGTGGTTGAAAATACCGACCTCGTGGATCAATGTCTGCAGGGACGTGGACACATAATTTCTGCGCATCTGGTCAATTTGATGGCCGAGCTGTCTGAGCAGTCGCAGTACGAGCTGGCGGCGAGGATTCGAGACTATTTCGCGTACTATCTGCACGGTATCGAACGCCAGCGTGACACGGCTTTGGTGGCGGGGGCGCGCAAGATTGTGTGGGCGCACCACTTGCCAAAGGGTGGATGGCGGATGCACGCGGCGTCGCGCGGACACCTGTTGAAGACGATTGTGACACCGCCTAGGACGTCGCCCGCATGGGCGGTTGGTGAGCTCATGGCGCTAGATCCGCTACCCGACACTGGGATGCACCTGGCGCATGCGACGTGGGAGGAAGTGCGGATCTTAAGTCGGGACCTCAGTGATGCGGGGGCGCGGCTGATTGAGTGGGATTCCGATGAGCCGTTCGCCTGGGCGGTTGATTCAGACCTCGCTGAGCTGGAACGCTGGGCGGACCTGCCCAGCCCGCGTCGGATTCGTCGCTAAGACACGTAGCACGCATTCGTTTACCCGCGCTGACGATCCCACCGATAACACGGCGCGAAGCCGCGCAAGTGCAGAAGCCTTTGCACTACGACTTTGCCAGCACCGCCCTCGTAAATCGAAACGATGCAGAATTGACTACGCGCCCACACTAGGCGGGCGCGTAAAGTCTAAAAGTCTGAACGTTAGGAAAGTAGTTCGGTGACGGTTTCCTGTAGCTCGATTGGGTCAAGCGGGTAGTTCAGGATCCTGGTTGTGCCAGAGAAGTTTGCGATCCATGAATCCTGCTGACGGGCGATGACGGTGATCGACGGAGGTACGTTGTCGAACTCGACATCAAGGCGGCGAAGTAGCGCCATGGCGCCCACTTTTTGGGTTTCGCCATCCAGGATCAAGAGGTCAAAGTCATCAGCCTTGTACTTCATGACCGCGCCAGCTTCGGTTGCAGCTTCGACCCAGTTGACCTTCGGCATGCCCTTACCGGGGCGGATGCCAACCGCGTTCATAACATTGCGACGAAAATCTGAGTTGTCACTGTAAAGAAGGATGTTAACTGTGTCCTTCTCGGTCGAGTCCGCCATGTGCTTCTCCTATGAAACTATTCTGTATCGCGCTTGTGCCGGGCCGGCAGAGGCGCACCCACTGTTGCAAGCCTATTCTATCGGGCGCAAAAGCGTGATCAAATATTGTGTCGATTTCTATCCGGCCGTGTCGTGCACTTCGAACCGGTCTTGTCGTGCCTTGTCGGACGGCCCTTAAAGCCTGGGCCGTTGCAACCGGTTCTGGGGCCAACGTGAACCGCTTGTCGGTCGACTTGCCGGCCCGCGTGAACCGACTGTCGCCGTCCTACCGGCCCACGTGAACCTTCTGTCGGCCTACTTGCCGGCCAGCGTGACCCGACTGTCAGCGTCCTACCGGCCCGCGCGAGCCTTCTGCCGGCCTACTTGCCGGCCTGCAGGTCAACCGAGTCAACAATGTCGACCACAAAGACCGTTGCGTTGTCCGGGTTTTGCGTGTTGGGTTGGATTACGAGGACGCGGCTACCAACCTTCATATCCTTGAAGCCCTCTGTGTCTCCAACGGCCTGCGATGAGTATTCAGCGACGCCGTTGTCCCAGGTGCTCTGCGCTTCGTCGCCCCTGCCCCAAGTGGCTCCGGTGATGTGGTAGGCAACGGCGTCAGTCGACTTCACGACGGGGCCGTTCCCTTCGGCAAGCAGGATCACTGAGGCATCCTTGGGGTTCTTCGCGTCGTGGTCGAAGGAGATGGTTGGCTTCTGGGCAAGCGGGCCTTCTACAGCCATACCTGCCGGTGCCTTCTCTCCCGTTTCGGTTGCGTCAGACAGGGCCGAAGTGTCGGCCGGGTCAATAGCTCCCACGATGTCAACCACAAATACGAGCGTTGCTCCACCTGGAATCAGGTCCGAAGCACCGGCCTCGCCATATCCATATTCGGAAGGAATGACAAGTTCAACGCGGTCGCCAACGTGCTGTCCCGCGAGCCCGTATTTCCATCCCTTAATCACCTGATTGAGGCTGAACAGGAGCGGGTTTGAACCCTCATCCCCAGTTGCACGGTCGAACGTGGAGTCAAAGACTTCCCCGTTCCACAAAGCGCCGTGGTAGTGCGCGGCAACGATGTCGTCGAGTCCGACCTCTTCGCCGTCTCCTTCAATCAGGGTTTTTGCTACGACGACGTTAGGTTCAACTGCGCCCACGGGTTCCAGTTCAACGCTCTTGCCCCATTCACCGGAAACTGCGGGAATTTCACCGTCGTAGTCGCGCTCTACGGGAACGTCTTCAACGTCCTGAGCGTTCGCACTAGTTTCCGTAGTTTCGGTAGGGTCAGTTGGATCTGGTTCGTTGGCGTCACTACAGCCGACTAGGAGTCCGGCGGCAAGTACGGGAGCCACTAGCAGGCTTATGTATTTTTTGTTCACGGCGCTTTCTTGAAGGTAGACGGGGCGTACTTGGTCAGGTGATTATTTCTTAGTGGAAAGATTCACCGCAGGCGCAAGTGTTCTGCGCGTTCGGGTTGTCAATCGTGAAGCCCTGACGCTCGATCGTGTCAAAGAAGTCGATCTTCGCACCACTCAGATACGGCACGGACATGCGGTCAACAACGACCTCGACACCGTCAAAGTCGCGGATGGCGTCGCCCTCAAGGATGCGCTCGTCAAAGTAGAGCGAGTAAATCAGACCAGAGCATCCGCCCGGTGAGACCGATACGCGCAGGCGCAGGTCGTCGCGACCTTCCTGCTCG
The DNA here is from genome assembly GCA_012837655.1 of Actinomyces sp. GTDB lineage: Bacteria > Actinomycetota > Actinomycetes > Actinomycetales > Actinomycetaceae > Gleimia. The sequence goes on from DUQT01000008.1 coordinate 8,101, forward strand.
AGCAGGCTCTTAACCTTCGCTGCTGCCTCGTCGGTCAGCAGTACCTCATGAGTGGGAAATTCTGTATCCAACATGTTTTTCCTATCAGTTGTTTGTTTCAGTGATAACTCTAGACCCAAAGCGGTATAGTCGGCACCTTCAAGCGACCTGTTTCACGATGGGCGGATCCACGTGCCCTTCAGCACCCGCTTCACCTTCGACATAGCCGCCTTCGGATCGACCACGTAGGAGGCGTGGATCCCCCATTCCGCGAGTTCATGGTTCGAAAGCGATGACTCATGCGTAAACACGATCACGGGTATGGCCAGTTCTGCGGCAAGTTCGCCCAGTTCTTGCAGGGGTGAATCTGCAACAGTTTGCGGGTGCAGCTGCGGAATAATTTCGATCAGGAGGTCGGAGCTAGCGAGCTCTTTTTGTAGACCTGTAGCTTGAATTAGGACATCCGATAGTTGGCTAAGAGTTCCGCGAAGTCCCAGGGCGAGCGCCCCGATGCCGAGTCCGCCACCTGATCCAATCTGGCGGGCATAGGAGGAGACCGTGTTCGACAGCTTCTCCGCTTCCCCGATTTGGGTGTAGACGGTGTAAAACTTGGTCAACTGGCCAAGGGTCTGCGGCTCGATCACGTTTACTGGTTGACCGTTTTCAGCCATTGCAAGGGTGGAATCCAAACCCAGCAGGGGACGCTCTGTAGCTGAGGCCACGTGCAGGCGACGGTTCCCAATGTTTTGCAATGCAAGGGAACGCACGTGGTGCATGAGCTCCCGGTTTTGGAACCACACTTCGTCACCTGGCGCCAGGGCGCTCCAAGATCCGTACTTGGAAACAATCTCTGCGATGACATCTTTGGCGCTGGCATAGGCCCGACGCGGGTTTAAACCTGCGAGCGCAAGAAGCGTGCCTACTCCCCCGATCTCGGCGCCCTGTCCAGTTTCTAACTGGGGCACGCTTTGAACCGGGTTTACCTTAGGCGAAGCGTGGTCTGCGACGAGCCACGTATCTGCGCCCTCTGGACCCCACTTGCTTACCTGTGCAATTTCATCGGTACTGATTAGGTTGAGTCCTGCACTGCGCATGGTTTCTTCGGCTTTGTCCCGACTTAGATCAATGGCGTGGCGGTCGACTGCGCCGTTGAACTCTGCGCTGATGAGGGCCGCAATGTCCCGCGTGTTGAGTGCAGGTGTTGTTTCGCCCGCAATCAACACGCGGTTGAAGGTGTAGGTCACTTGCTCTCCGAGAACTTCAGTAGCATCTGGGCCTCAGCCAAGATTGCGTGCTTCAGGTCGTTCAGGTCTTGCGATTCATCATCAGAGTGCGCGTTGGTTAGCGGATCTTCAACACCGGTGACGATCACCTGCGCATTCGGGAACTGGCGCTGGAAATCAGAGATGAACGGGATCGAGCCTCCAACACCAATATTTACCGAGTCCACACCCCAGGATGCCGTTAGTGCCTCGTGAGCGATCTGTGCGGCATCGGATTCAAGGTCTGCCTGGTAGGAAGGGCCGATCTCGCCCTCTTCAAATTCAACAACCGCATTGAATGGGCGGTGCTTTTCGATGTGAGCGGCGAGCGCGTTCATGGCTTCACGGCCATCAGTGCCGGGGACTGTGCGCACGGAAACTTTGAAGGTGGTTTCAGGCGACATGGAGTTCCCGGACTGGGCGACAGACGTTGCGTCGAATCCGATAACTGCTACTGCGGATTGGGTCCACATTCTCGATGCGAGGTCTCCCGAGCCTGCTAGCTCAACGCCTTCTAGGACGCCGGCTTCTGCGCGCAGGTCCGACTCTGGGTATTCCACGTCGGCTTCCTTAGATCCGCCCAAGCCTTCGATTGCGACGTTGCCGTCCTCGTCGTGGAATGTTGCGATTAGGCGCGCGGCAGCCGTCACCGAGTCAATGATGGGACCGCCCCACATGCCTGAGTGCAGTGCCTGTTCCAGGACTCGCACCTTCACGGTCGCGTCGATAACGCCGCGCAGGCTTGCCGTCAGTGCGGGCTGGCCAGGCTTCCAGTTATCCGAGTCGGTCACAACAATGTAGTCGGCCTCAAGTTCCTTGTGGTACTTGGTGAGGAAGTTGTTGAATGACGGGGATCCGATCTCTTCTTCGCCCTCGATAAATACGACGACATTCAAAGGCAGGCCGGCGTCGAGCTGTTCTTTCAACAGCGTTAGCGACCCGATGTGGACGACGATGCCGGCGCCATCATCGGAAGATCCGCGCCCGTACAGGCGTCCGTCGCGAATATGCGGTTCAAACGGCGGTGTTGTCCACCTTTCCGGGTCGCCACC
>DUQT01000068.1 GCA_012837655.1 Actinomyces sp.
ACCAGGAACAGTAGCGCTAGCACGCGCCCAACTCGAGCTCCAGCAACCGCCAACAGAGCCTGGTTTATAGCGGCAAAGGACAATGCCGCGATGATCATCAAGACCGTAGTCGTAAAGAGGTCGTTGGGCCTTACACCAATGGCCGTGGCCACTACGCCCACACCTATAGCCTGCAGTAGTCCGATTAGGCCGGCCCACTTGTACGAGTTCCACGCAATGCGTGCAGGGCTTGCAGATGAAGCCAACTCACGTTTACGCAGACCCGGCATCGCTAGATACGTGCCGAAGGCACCGAGCCACAGGACAATGCCTGCCGCCCACGGGAACGTTGCGTTCGCGCCTGAATCGGCCTTGTACATTGCCGCTGATTCAGACAGCACCGGAATCGCGCCCATCTGGACGATCCGAGTCCTCTCAGCATCGTTATAGGTCGGAACCTGATCGGCCCCTGACTTCAGTTCACTTGCAAACAGCGACGTGCCCGCAATCAGTTCTTGAATGCCGTCGTAGAGGTCGTCAATACCGCCAGCTAGCTGATTTGAACCATCTGACAGCGCACCTGCGCCCCCCGCGATCTGGTTGGTACCATCGGCGAGTTCGCTTACACCGTCAACGAGTTTTTGAATCTCCGGCATCGACTGGTTTATACCGTCAGCAAGCTGGCGCGCACCACCCACGAGTCCCATCTGGTTCGCGGTACCGTCCAAGCCAGCCTGGAGCTCAGCAGCGCCCTGAGAAAGCATCTTCAATCCATCCGCGAGTCCAGGGTTACCGGGCGTGCCGTTCACCCCGTCGCGCAGCTGAGCGGCGCCCTCGTTAAGCTGTGCGACGCCCGCGCGAAGTGTTTCAAGCTCGTCGCTGATTCCTTCAAATCCGCCGGCATCTTCGAGCATGGCGATTAGTTTCTCGACCTCGGCCTGGAACGTCAGCACACGATCGATGAACTCGTTGATTCCAAGGTCCTCGATCATTTGGTTTAGTTCGTCGAGGGCGGCGTCGAGTTGCGGATCTGAATCCGGAATGCTGTCAATAGCTGTTTCTAGGTCAGCGACAGTCTGCGCTAGAACCGCACAGTATTCGGGAGTTTCATCAACCGGACATTCAGCTACCGACTGCTGAAGGCGGGGGAGTACGCCCTCATACCGGTCACTGCCGTAAAGCATTTCCTTGACCGTTGCCAGAAGGGCCTCAGAGTTCTCCAGGGTTGCGCGGATCCGCTCAATCTCAGCCTTTAGTTCATCAGCGTTCGGCAGATTGTCGAGCAGATCATCGGGAAGTTGCGCCTCGATATCCGCAAGGGGGCCGAGGACAAGCTGAAGTCCATCGACTAGCTGATTAATGCCGTCCTCGAGTTGCGCGGTCCCATCAGCTAGTTGCGTCGTGCCCTCCGCGAGGCCACCCGGGCCGTTAACGCCCTCTTCAATTTCATCGAGGCCTTCCTTGAAACCCTGCTGCTTGTCGGTGCCTACGAAGCCGTCGCGGAACTGCTGGAGGCCATCGGCCAGGAAATCAGCACCGGAGCCCATGAGCGCAAAGCCGCCGTAGAGCTGGCCGACGCCCGCATTCAGCTGGTTCGTACCGGAAGCGAGCTGTTGCAAGCCGTCAGCTAGTTCGCCCGTGCCATCTGCGAGCTGGTGGGCACCGTCGCTGAGTTGGCCCACGCCGTCGCCCATCTGTTTTGCTCCATCATCCAGCTGTTGCGCACCGTCCGCCGCCTGAGACAGCTGGTCCTTCATATCGTTGAAGCCCAGGTAGATTCCATCCAGCATCTGCTCCGTTAGCATCGACCCCATCGAGTCGGCCGCAGTAGCAGCGATCTGAGCAGAAATAATTCCCATCAGTTCAGACGAAGCGTCATTGGATGTCACGGTGATCAGGGCGGGCGTGGCGTCGACGGTTCCCATCGATGCAACGTTTTTCGAGAAGTCCTTCGGGATCGTCAAGATGGCCTCAAATTTGCCGTCCTCAAGCCCCTCTTTAGCGGTGTCCTCTAGCACGATCTGCCAGTCAAGATTGACGTCGAACTTTTCCTTCGGGTACATCAGTCCGCTGACCAGTTCACGTCCGAGCGGAACCTGCGTTTCCACGCCATCAATCACCATCGTGGTTCCCTCATCCAGATTCACGATAGCTGCGGGAACCTGATCGAAGTTTCGGCTTCGATCAGAAATCGACCACAGCGTTAGTGCGGCCGCCAAAACTGGAAGGAGCATGACCGCAACAATCGCGCGCCAGTCGCGCAGTGTCATCTTCATTTTGCGCTCACCACTTCATCAATCGGGCTGGGCACCACGTAGTTAGTTTCGTCCTCAAAGAAATCATGATTTTCAGGTCCAAGCACGAGGGCGCCGCCAGCTTTCACGTTTTCTAAAATCTTGACCCTCTCAGATTCGCGAAGTGGTCTGTTAACCAGGAAGAGAGTGGGCTTGTCGGTCTTTTCAAGGCTTGTGAATCGGTCATCTAGGTACGCGGTTCGGCGTACCACTCGCGAGGCTTCATCTAGCGCGGAGATGTCAAACACAAAGATTGATCCAGTGGTCGGGCGGATGCGTGCACCCAGTGCGCCTAGCATCGCTTCTTGAGCAATGGGGGAGCCCTCCAACCGGATCACGTCGCCGGGGCGAATGACCATTTCTGCACCGGACACGAGGTCGCCCTCGCGGTCACCGATGGTGATATTGTCTGCCCGAGCAACGACCTCGCCGAATCTACGCTCCCAGTCAAGATGCTTTAGGCGAAGGTCCATTCCGGTTCCTTCAACGTCGAAAACTGGCAGGATACGGTCGAGCCATTTCGGTATGTACCACGCGCGATCGCCCAGGATCTGCATTACCGCGGGCACGAGTGTCATTCGAACCAGGAACGCGTCTACGCCTACGCCGACGAGCAGACCAAACGCAATCGGTTGCACATAGAACGATCCGTCGGGAATGAAGCCGGAGAACACGGACATCATAATCAACGCCGCTGCAACGACAACCGGCGCGGACGCGCGGAAGCCGGTGCGGATGGATTTGCGGGCTTCGCCGGTGTGGACGTAGTCCTCGGACATGCGGGAGACCAGGAACAGTTCATAGTCCATCGCGAGGCCGAACAGCACGCCCATCAAAATGATCGGCATGAACGAAATGACCGGTCCGACTTGGCCGATCAGTAGCAGATCGTTTGCAAATCCATCGATGAAGACGAGCGTCGTCATACCGAACGCGGCGCCAACCGAGAACAGGTAGCCAAGGGTCGCCTTGATCGGAACCCAGATTGATCGGAACACGATCAACAGCAAGACCAGGGAAAGTCCCACAACTACAGAACCAAATGGAATGAGGGCGTCAAACAGCCTCTCTGAAACGTCGATCGTGACGGCTGCGGCACCAGTTACTTTGATATCTGCGATGTCGTATTCAGACTCCCACTGCGGTGCTATGTCGCGGAGTTTATGAACCAGGTTCTCGGTTGCAACTGATTCCGGCCCCTCTTCGGGGATTACAACGATTACGCCCAGGTCAGCGCTTCGGTTGGGGGTGGCGATCTGGACTTCTGAAACACTGGGGAGTGCCTCGACCTCATGACGGAGGTCATCCATCAACCCCAGTGGGTCTTGAGACGTCACGATGTCGCCAATGATTACCAGAGGTCCATTTGCGCCCGGACCAAACTGTTCTGCGACCAGATCATAGGTTTGGCGAGGCATGGTGTCTTCGTCCTCAACGCCATTATCTGGAAGCGCGATACGAAGGTTTATGGCTGGCACGGTCATGAGTGCAACTAGCGCGGTAACTGCCACGATCGTCAACCACGGGTGGTTGGTCGTGGTTCTTACCCACCAGTCTGATGCTCGGCGCGTATTTGCTTTCTTGCCCTCATCGGCCGCGTGCTGTTCAGCGCGAACTGCGTCTTCTTTGCTCTTCTCCCTGGAGAGCCTTCGCTTCTTGGGTCGCAGTCGTTCACCCATCAAAGCAAGGATTGCCGGAAGGCCCGTTACTGCCATGACTGCGGCGATAGC
>DUQT01000069.1 GCA_012837655.1 Actinomyces sp.
CCCTTTCGCTGTGAAATGCGAGCGCGGCACGCAAATCACGCGAACAGCACTACGCAGCGCTCACTCAAAGTGCGCGGGAAGTGGAGCGTTTAGAGCTTCCTTCAGTTCGCGAACCTTGAATACGAGCGGTCCGACTTCGCCCTCGCCGCCATTTTCGGCTTCAGCGAGCATCTGCTGGTCGTGTCCAGCAACGTCGCCAAGAGCGTCTGCACCGGCGATGGTCAGCAAAGTACCGCCGGTGATACCGATGCGCTGGCAGGCAACGCCCTCGGCTTCCGCTGCGGCGACAACCGCCTTGTGAGCGCCTTCCGGCGCGGCGATGACGACGCGACCCTGCGACTCGGAGAACAGCGCGGTGAAGTCGTCGATCTCGTTTTCGTTCACGTGCGCGGAGATATCCAGGCTGGCGCCGATCCCCTTGCGGGTGGCCATCTCGATGATCGTTTGGATTAGGCCACCTTCCGAAACATCGTGCGCGGCGGAAATGAGTGGCTTTCCGTCCGGACCATCATTGTTGATGAGGGCGTGCAGTACGCGACCGAGCGCCATCTCGACCTCCAAATCGACCTTCGGAGGCATGCCGCCAAAGTGGTCGTGGATCTCGCGAGCCCAAACAGACGCGTCGAGTTCATCCTTCGTGGAGCCCAGCACGTAAACGGCCAGCCCCTCCTCGAACCAACCCGACGGGCGCGCCCGCTTCACGTCCTCCATGACACCCAGCATCACGACGATCGGCGTGGGATTAATCGACGAATCCGGCTGGCTCATTTCCGTGCCCGACGAGTTGTACAACGACACGTTTCCGCCCGTCACCGGGATGTTCATCTGCTTGCAGCCATCTGCAAGGCCGGTCATGGCCTGCACGAGCTGCCACATCGCGTCCGGATCCTCCGGATTTCCGAAGTTCAAACCATCCGAAATAGCCACCGGCTTCGCACCCACGGTCGCTACGTTTCGGTAGGCCTCCGCGAGCGACAGCTGCGCGCCCTGATACGGATCCAACTTCGCGTACCAGCCGTTTGCGTCTCCAGACAGCGCGACGCCACGATCAGTCTTCGGATCCACGCGGATCACGCCCGCGTCGTCCGGCTGCGACAGTGCCGTGTTGCCCAGCGTGTAGCGATCAAACTGGTCCGTCATCCAGCCCTTCGCGGCCTGGTTCACGGATCCCAGGATCGTGCGGATCTGGTCAGCGATTTCATTTCGCGTACGAGGGCGGGGCAGGGACTCAGATGTATCGGCCTGAAGCTCATCCAACCACTTGGGTCGCGCGTACGGACGATCATAGATCGGACCCTCGTGGGCAACCGTCTTCGGGTCCACATCCACGATGCGCTCACCGAAGTGGTCGATTACGAGGCGCTGGTCATCGGTTACTTCACCAATGACGGATGCCTCAACGTCCCACTTGTTGACGATCTTCCAGAACTCATCCATCTTCTCCGGCGGAACGGTCGCCATCATGCGTTCCTGCGACTCCGACATGAGGATTTCACCCGCAGTCAGCGTCGGATCGCGCAGCAGCACGTTCTCCAGGTTGATGCGCATACCCGTGTTTCCGTTGGAAGCCAGCTCCGACGTTGCACACGAAATACCCGCCGCACCCAGGTCCTGAATCGCCTCGATTACGCCGTTTTCAAACAGTTCCAAGCAGCACTCAATGATCTGCTTTTCCATGTAGGGGTCGCCCACCTGCACGGTCGGACGCGCGATCGACTCATCGTCTGCAAACGACTCGGAAGCCAGGATCGAAGCGCCACCAATGCCGTCGCCACCGGTGCGCGCACCAAACAGGATCACCTTGTTTCCAGCGTGCTCAGCGTTCGCCAGGTGAACGTCCTCGTGACGCATCACGCCAACGCACATTGCGTTTACAAGCGGGTTGCCTTGATAAGACTTGTCAAAGTCAATTTCGCCACCGATATTTGGAACGCCGAGGACGTTGCCGTACCCCGCTAGACCATCAATGGCTCCGCGCAGGACTCGGCCGGTGTCCGGGTTCTTCGGGTCGCCCATTCGCAGGATATCCATCACTGCGACCGGGCGTGCACCCATGGAAATAATGTCGCGGACAACGCCACCGATACCGGTTGCCGCACCCTCGTAGGGTTCCACGTAGGACGGGTGGTTATGTGACTCCACCTTGAACGTGGCTGCCCATCCGTCGCCAATGTCGACTACGCCTGCGTTTTGGCCGATGCCAACTAGCAGGTGTTCCTTCATTGCTTCAGTGGTCTTTTCACCAAACTGTTCCTTCAGGTGCTTCTTTGAAGACTTGTAGGAGCAGTGCTCGGACCACATGACCGAGTACATCGCCAGCTCAGCGTTGGTTGGACGACGTCCCAGGAGTCCAACGATGTCGTTGTATTCGCTTTCGGTTAGGCCAAGGGAAGCCCAGGGCATTTCCTGGTCTGGAGTTTTAGCAGCGTCCTCGACAGTGTCGGGATGCTCGTTAGGACGGGGATTCTCGACGGGCACGTTAGCCACCATCTGCTCGTCCCCTTCATTCTTTTCTTTTGGATCCACCATTGTCATTCCGTTAGTAGTTGCTTTACAGCGAAAGAAATTTACTTAGACCATGCTTCTGTGTGAACTATCTCACGTGCGTGTTTTTGAGCCACTTTTGAAGCAATTTTTGGGATTCACCAGCAGAAAATCGTGAAGATTTCCACCCGGTCCTGCTGTTTCCCCAAGTTATCCACCGACTTATCCACACCTGTGCATTGAGTTGTCGGGAACTTCCACAGGCCTGTGGAAAACATCGTGGATAACTTGTTGGAGACACACGCGTTAACAGACGTCAAATTCGGCGTGTCAGTGCAGTTGAATCCCATGGTTGTACGACTCTAGGCCTTGGCTGGACTTAGCTTGGTTACCGACGTGAACACCTTCAGACCGTCAGTTCCCTCGTGGGGGCCACTCACGGTTTCAGTGCCAAAACCGGCTTCCACAGCGTGATCCGCGCTCGCCATTAGGCCAACTACATTGCCCTTTTCGTTAGCTAGACCCGCGATGCCATTGGCTGCCCCAGTCACGTCCTCCTTGTATCGAAGAACAACGCGGCCCGAGCTTTCCAGCTGAGCCAGGGTTTCATCGTCTGCCACAAACAGGCCGTTTGCTGTGCGCAGTGGGAGGGTCACAGTAGCGCCCTCGTCGTATTCACTGGTCCAGGCGGTCTGATTATTTTCGACTTGAAACTCAAGGTCTCGGCAAATGTACTTCCCGTCCGCGTTGGATACGAACGCGCCGGGGAGAAGGCCGGCTTCGCAAAGGATCTGGAAACCGTTACCAATGCCAAGTACGGGCAGGCCCTCGTTTGCGGCCGCGACGATTGACTCCATAATCGGAGACAGGGCCGCGAGGGCGCCCGGGCGCAGGTAGTTTCCGTGGGTGGCACCACCGGGCAGGATTACTGCATCAACATCTTGCAGATCCGCGTCCTTGTGCCATAGTTTCACCGGCTCAGCGCCTGCTAGTTCAACTGCGTGCGCGGCGTGGTCGGCCTCCAGCGTTCCTGGAAAAGTTACGACACCGATTCGTTTCACTTGTCGTCCTCCAGCGCTTCAACGCGAACGACGTCTTCAATGTTCGGGTTAGACAACACGGTCTCAGCAGCCTTGCGAGCCTGAACCAGGTCATCTTCTGTAACTTCGCCCTCTACCTCCAGGTAGAAGGTCTTGCCCTGCCGGACAGATTTAAAGGCCGTGATATCAACGCGCGGTAGCGCAGCGATCACGGCCTTTCCCTGACGGTCGAGGATTTCCAATTTCGGCATTACTTCAACGAGGATGCGTCCCATCACTACTTCCTTTACTTTCGACTGGTGTCGAAGTGGACCGTGACTTGCTGTCACCGTAATAAGCCTACTGAAATTAAGTGCAATTCGGGAAAATCGTCAGCAGGTGGGACGCAAAGAGTTCAGATTTTTGTAACCCCTGGTTTGGAAAGTTGCCTAGGCGCTAAATTTCTCTCCCGTTAGCACTTCGTACGCCTCGATGTAGCGGGCACGAGTCTTCTCAACGACCTCGGCTGGTAGCGCGGGCGGGTTCTCCCCGGAGTTGCGATCCCAACCCGATTCTTCCGAGGTCAGCCAGTCGCGGACGTACTGCTTATCAAAGGACGGCGTCGGCTTGCCTTCCTCCCACTGGTCAGCCGGCCAGAAACGCGACGAATCCGGTGTCAAAACCTCATCTGCCAGGACCAGGGAGCCGTCTGGTCGCGCTCCGAACTCAAACTTCGTGTCAGCCAAAATGATGCCACGTTCCAAAGCTAGCTCGGCAGCCTGAGAGTAAATGTTCAGCGTTGCCCCGCGCAGTGCCGCAGCCACGTCCTCGCCAACCATTTCGACGACGCGTTCAAAGGACACGTTTTCGTCATGCTCCCCCACTTCTGCTTTCGCGGCGGGGGTGAAAATTGGCTTTGAAAGGCGTGACGCCTCGGTCAGTCCATCCTCAAGTTCGATTCCACAAACGGTGCCGTCCTTGCGGTATTCCGCCAGGCCAGAGCCGGTCAGGTAACCGCGCGCGACGCATTCGACAGGGAACATTTCAAGGCGCTCACAGATCATTGCGCGCCCCGCGACCTGTTCGGGAACATCCATTGAAATCACGTGATTTTCAATGTTTAGCTGATCAAACCACCACTTGGAAAGCTGGGTGAGGATCTTACCCTTGTCGGGAATCACCGTGTCGAGCACAAAATCAAACGCGCTAATGCGATCCGACGTCACGACCAGCAGCTGATCTGGGTCATCTTCCTTGACGTAGAGGTCGCGAATCTTGCCGGACGAAATGTGGTTCCATCCGGGAATTTGAGGGGCGGACATGACTACTCCTTTGAAGCAGACTCTGGTTTTTCAGAAGCGTTCATTTGGCGCGAGATGAGGCGCACATACGCATCGTCAGCGATGAGTGCCCACAGCGAAGTTGACGCCGGCGCCCCATCAATAAGTCCAATGGGCACACCGGTTTCCAACACCACTCCGGGGCGACGTGCTTCCCACAGGTGCGTTACTGCGATGATATCGGGATTGACTTCCCCTGGAAGAGTTGTTGCCGCGCGAGTTATATGCGCCGCATCATTTCGCGCATCCACAACCACCCACGTCTGCGCAAAGTCTGTGGACGAAACAATCCGGGCCGCGTTCCGCTGGTGGGACGCCACCGAAGAGTTCACCACCGACAAAATAATTACCGCGTTAGGATTCTTATCACGGATTTCCTGCAGTTCTTCCGCAGAACGTGCGCGCGTTTGCGAACCCGGGTTCACTGTGCGCGCCCCTGCAAGTACGATTTCCGAGGGCGCATTTAGGCGCGCCGCCAGGCGAGTCGCAACGTCAATGCCGTCTTCTGGACGACCATTTTCTGCCACAACTAAAATAATTTCCCCGGCATTAGCCGTGATGCGCGGAGGATCCCCCACTGGAAGCCCCTTGGGGAAACCGAGCTCAGATAGACCCCTCTGGCTCATGGTTTTAGAGAACACGTCGGAACGGGTTTGTTCATCGACGCCTGCTCCGCGGGTGTATTGCGTGCGGGCAGGCGGATCTGTAATATCGCGGCCCTTTAGGGTATTCGTGACGAACTCGTTTGCGGCGTCCGCGAACGGCAAGGGAGTGTCCGCACTTGCAAGGCGAGCCACTGCACGCCTGTGGTCTAGTTCTGCTGACCTGAGTCCGCCGCGGAGGCGACGCTCCATCGCCTCGATTTCAGAGTCGGGTAGCGACTGCACTTCGCCCAGCATTTCGTAATCCGCCGCTGCAGCCGCAGCGTACAGGCGTCGCCTAGTGTCCCGGAGCAACTTGTCCAGGTTCTGCGAAGCTTCGTGTAGCTTAGGCGATTCGGTCGCTGAAACCGCGTTCGCACTTTCCGACGTCATGTGAGCGTGTCCCTTCCGCAAAACTCACAGATAGCCTACCGCTTAGCTGAACCCGGCGGGTAGTCGGTGTATTAATCTCATATTCTCACTCCAGCTTTGTATCCCGAATACCACACTTTTGCACACTTTCCCCGCCATAATGAGCGCATGAGCGATCTTCTACTAGTTGGTGATATTGGAGCGACCAGTTCCGCACTGGGACTGGTAGATAAAAGCGGGGAAATAATCCTGCGTGTCGAGGGGCCGGGTGCGAACCTGCACTCCTACATTGCGATCGATGGATTCATGCACGTGCTTTCTTCAATGTTGAAGAAGCTCATGAAGATGCGCAGTCAAGAACGCGGGGTTGAACCGTCGGATGTCCTTCTTGAGATTCGCGCTGCCCACCTGGCTGTAAGCGGTGTGGACAGCAACAGGATGCCACGGGTTATTCAAGCGATTGAACGCGGCTTCGAGCACCTGCATATTAGGTTTCCATTCGCCATCACTGACACGATCGTTCCGTCTTTCAGCTCTAACCCATTGCAGGCGCACTCGGGCATCCTCGCTACCTCCGGCACCCAAGCTTGCACAGCCGCAATCGTTAATAGTGAAGTAATCCAACACCACGGCGGCCTCGGCTGGGTTTTGGGTGACACCGGATCTGGTACCTGGATGGGCAGGCAGATCCTACGAGCTTGTGCAGCCGATCTGGATGGAATGGGTCCCCGCACCGTCCTCACGGAACTGGTATTGGACGAGCTTGGCATCATGTATCAGCAGCTGGATGAAGATCCTCGCCCAGTTTCCGATCGTCTGGTTCACCTCAAGAGGGCGGTCGATAATCTGAAGCCAGCCAACTGGAGCCGGTTCGCTCCCTTGCACGACAAGGCAATTGAGTCGGGTGACGAGGTCGCTCAGCACCTGTTGGATCGTGCCACTGACTACTTTGTGACCGCGATTAACTCCTGTAGGCAAGCATTGATTGATTACGGAATGAAGGGCGAATACGTCCTCGTTTGGGCAGGCGGAGTTGCGCTGAACTCGACTGCCCTGCGCGAATCAGTCGAACGCGAAGTCATTGGACAGGATGAACAGCTTTGGCTCGTGCCCACGCTTTCCACTGAACCGATCATCGGTGTAGCGCGGCTAGCCGCCAGTAAACACTTCGGCGTCTGACCGGGTGGATTTCTGCGCGCGGCTAGATTCTAGACTCGGTAGATCGACCTTCAACCTGACCCAGAGGCCAACCGGCGTTTCGACCTGATCCAGGGGCCACCTAGTCGTGTTTCGACCTGATCCAAACGCCGGGTGGTTTGCTGGCCCGGGCGACATGCAAAACAGCACGCTGCCCGGGCCGAACTGTGGTCACTCGGTCGGAATCTTGATGTCGTTTGCCCTCGCCGCGATGTCGGTGCGGTAGTGGCCCTCGCGGAATGCGATCTTCGAGATAGCTGTGTAGGCGCGTTCGCGAGCTTGGTCTAGGTCCGCTCCCAGAGCGTTCACTAGCAGGACGCGGCCTCCGCTGGTTTCGAGCTCACCATTTTCATTTTCGCGGGCTCCCGCGAAGTAGACGTGCACGTCCTCAACGGTCTCTGCATCGGTGATCCCGTCGATCCGGTCACCAAGCACCGGCGTTGCTGGATAGTTCTGCGCTGACAAGACCACGCCAACGCTGGCGTCGTCGCGCCACTCCAGTTCTTCAAAATCTTCAAGCGTGCCAGTAGCTGCCGCATAGAGCAGGTCAGCCAACGGCGTCTTCAGGCGCGGTAGCACCACCTGGGTTTCAGGATCACCGAATCGGGCGTTAAACTCAATGACTCTGATGCCGCGGCTAGTCAGGATCAGACCGCAGTAAAGGAGCCCCGAAAACGGAGTTCCCCGCCTAGCCATCTCATCAATCACCGGCTGGGCTACCCTAGCCACGACCTCGTCAACGAAATTTTCAGGTAGCCACGGGAGCGGCGAATACGCGCCCATGCCGCCCGTGTTGGGGCCCATGTCGTTATCAAGTGCGCGCTTGAAATCTTGCGCGGGCTGTAGAGGTACGACGGTCTTGCCGTCGGTCACGCAGAATAGGGAAACTTCGGGGCCACTCATGAAGTCTTCAATGACGACCGCCCCGCCCGGAATTTCAACGCACGCTGCGGCATGTGCCTGCGCCGCTGCCAAATCGTCGGTGACGACAACGCCCTTGCCGGCTGCTAGACCGTCATTCTTCACCACATAGGGAGGTTCGAACTGGGCTAACGCTTCCTCGGCCTGGGTGGTGTCCTCGCACGTGATGCACCGGGCCGTTGCAACGCCGGCGGCTTCCATGATCTCCTTCGAGAAGGTCTTAGATCCTTCAAGCATTGCCGCGTCTTTATTGGGCCCGAAAACTGGAATCCCCTGCGCGCGAACCGCGTCTGCAACTCCCAGGACGAGGGGCGCCTCCGGTCCGATTACAACCAGATCAATATCGTTTTCCTTCGCCCAAGTTGCAACCGCATCGGGGTCATTGGGATTGAGATCAATGTTTTTTCCAAGCGCCATAGTTCCCGGATTACCCGGAGCGCAGTAGAGAGCGTGATCAGTCCCTGCAACCATCGCACGAGCAAGAGCATGCTCCCGACCACCGGAGCCCAACAGCAAGATGTCCATTTCAGAACCTTAGAACTCAAAGAGGTTTTTGGTCGCAAGGGTTGCGACTCACTTCGCTCCCCATTTTGCCGAATTTTGCAGAATTTTGCACAAAACTAGTGATTCGAGGGCGTAGTGCCACTGCCAGGGTGCACATGGCACCAGCACGCGCCCCGGCATAGTCGCGGTGCACGGTGCTACCGCGGGAGGGCACAAATCCACTAAGTGAGAGCGCAGGCTCTGTGCGCGGTGCGTACCCCTGCTTGCGGCCGTTCCACTACCAGTTTGGGCAAAGGTTGAGCCCCGCAGGGAAATCCCTGCGGGGCTCAACTGAACCTATGCGTCAGTTAACGCTTTGAGTTACTTCGCGGCCTCAACGCGCTCACGGAACTTGGTGAGCTGAGCCTTGAGTGCCTCGGGTACCTTGTCGCCGAACTGCTCGAAGTACTTCGCGTTGTCGTCCAGCTCGGTTTCCCAAGCAACCGGATCGATCGCGAACATCTTGTCCCAAGCTTCCTTGTCGACGTCGGTGCCTTCGAGGTTGAAGTCCTCGAACTTCGGGTACAGACCGGTGACGCCCTCAATGGCCTCGACCTCGCCAGCACGGCGGCGGACGATCCAGTCGAGTACGCGGGAGTTGTCACCGAAGCCCGGCCAGAGGAACTTGCCGTTCTCGTCCTTACGGAACCAGTTGACCTGGTATACCTTCGGGAACTTGTCGCCAAGCTTCTCCTGCATCTCGAGCCAGTAGCCCCAGTAGTCAGCCATGTTGTAGCCACAGAACGGGAGCATTGCGAACGGGTCGTGACGCAGAGCGCCAACGGAACCTTCAGCAGCTGCGGTCTGCTCGGATGCAACGGTTGCACCAATGAACACGCCGTGTGCGGGCTCGTACTGTTCAGCAACTAGCGGAACGTTGGTTGCACGACGACCACCGAAGAGGATTGCGTCTACAGGTACGCCCTGCGGTGCCTCCCAGTCGGGGGAAATAATCGGGCACTGTGCGGCAGGCGTGGTGAAACGCGAGTTCGGGTGTGCAGCAACCTTGTCGGACTCGGGGGTCCAGTCGTTGCCGTGCCAGTCGATGAGGTGCTCCGGGGTCGGGCCGTCGATGCCTTCCCACCAGACATCTCCCTCGTCGGTCAGCGCGACGTTGGTGAAGATGGTGTTGGCGCGCATCGTGTCCATAGCCATCGGGTTGGTGTCGTAGGACGTACCCGGGGCAACACCGAAGAAGCCAGCTTCGGGGTTGATGGCGTACAGGCGGCCGTCCGGGCCGGGGCGCATCCAAGCGATGTCGTCACCAATCGTCTCAGCCTTGTAGCCGGGGAGGGTGGGCTGAAGCATCGCGAGGTTGGTCTTACCACATGCCGACGGGAATGCGGCGGTGATGTGGTACTGCTCGCCGGTCTCCTCGCGGATGAGGCGGAGGATGAGCATGTGCTCAGCCATCCAGCCGTCACGGCGAGCCATGGTCGAAGCGATACGCAGAGCGAAGCACTTCTTACCAAGCAGAGCGTTACCGCCGTAGCCGGAACCGAAGGACCAGATCTCGTTGGTCTCCGGGAAGTGAGTAATGTACTTCTCGTCGTTGCAAGGCCAGGTCGAGTCTTCCTCGCCTTCCTCTAGCGGAACACCGACGGAGTGGACTGCGGGGACCCAAACCTGGCCCTCGCTGATCAGATCCATGGCTGCCTTGCCCATGCGGGTCATGATGCGCATGTTGACAACAACGTACGGGGAGTCCGTAACTTCAATGCCAAGCTGCGAGATCGGGCCGCCAACAGGACCCATGGAGAACGGAATTACGTAGAGGGTGCGGCCCTTCATAGCGCCGGTGAAGACGCCCTTCAGGGTCTCCTTCATTTCCTTAGGATCAGCCCAGTTGTTGGTCGGACCTGCGTCCTCTTCCTTTTCGGAGCAAATGAAAGTACGAGACTCGACGCGAGCCACGTCAGACGGCTTGGAGCGAGCGAGGAAAGAGTTCGGACGCTTCTCCTCGTTCAGCTTCGTGAACATACCGGATTCGACCATTTCAGAGGTCAGACGGTCCCATTCCTCCTCTGAACCGTCACAGAAGTAAACGTCTTTCGGTGTCGTGAGCTCAGCAATTTCTGCGACCCACTTAATAACATCTTCAGGAGCGTTAGCCGGTGCAGCCGACTTAATGTCCTCAATTGTCACGGTCATACCTTAGCCTCCTGCGGCATTTGTACTTCCTGGGTGCGGTCGCACCCAAAGGGCTGTTACATTCCGAGACCTAGGTGATCTCGGCTACCACTCAATTATCACCTATTACAATGTTTTTTGCATGTTCCCAAGGTCCTTAGATTGAGTTTTTGCCCAGAAGCCCCGCAAAAATGAGCGTTTTACTCCTTCTTTACGCAACAAAGACGGGAACGGAGACAAAATAGGCCGCCGGCGCGAAATACGCACCGACGGCCTTGCCAATTTGTGAAGTTGGGTTTTACTTGCCAGTCAGCTCGTGACAAACGATGGCAGCTTCACGTCCGGGCCCTACGCCGATGACGGAAACCCGCACTCCAGAAATCTGCTCAATGCGCCTGATGTAGCTCTGCGCGTTTTCCGGAAGATCCTCAAACTTGCGCACCTGAGTGATGTCTTCCGTCCAACCAGGCAGGTACTCGTAGATCGGCTTTGCATGGTGGAAATCCGACTGCGTCATCGGCATCTCCTCGACCCGCTCGCCATCAACGTCGTACGCAACGCAGACCGGAATCTGGTCGTAGCCAGTAAGTACGTCAAGTTTCGTAATAACCAGGTCCGTCAATCCGTTTACGCGGGCTGCGTAGCGAGATACGACGCCATCGAACCAGCCAGTTCGACGAGGGCGTCCTGTGGTTACACCAAACTCACCGCCACGCTCTCGGAGTTCATCTCCTTCATCCCCGAACAGTTCCGTGGGGAATGGGCCTTCACCGACGCGCGTGGTGTAAGCCTTTGAAACTCCAACGACGGAGTCAATGCGGGTTGGCCCAACGCCAGCACCCGTGCAGGCACCACCTGCGGTTGCACTCGAAGAGGTCACAAACGGGTAGGTGCCGTGGTCAATGTCCAGCATGGTTGCCTGACCGGCTTCAAAGAGGACCGTCTTGCCCTCATCCAGCGCCTCATTCACCAGTAGCGAGGAGTCCACAACCATCGGACGCACGCGATCCGCATACGACAGGAGCTCGTTCGTAACCTCATCTACATCCACCGCACGCTTGTTAAACACCTTCACAAGCAGGTGATTCTTGTTAGCCAGCGCGCCCTCGACCTTTTGACGCAAAATCGACGGGTCGAAAAGGTCCTGAATTCGGATGCCGATTCGGTTCATCTTGTCCGCGTAGCTTGGTCCGATTCCGCGGCCCGTGGTGCCCAGCTGGCGCTTGCCCAAGAACTTCTCAGTTACTCGGTCCATCAAACGGTTGTACGGGGGAATAATGTGAGCATTCGACGAGATTCGAAGGTGGGAAACGTCGCGGCCGCGCGATTCGAGGTCTTCCATTTCTTGGAAAAGCACCTCTAGGTCGACAACTACGCCGTTACCGATGATCGGGGTTACGCCCTCCGACAAAATACCCGCGGGAAGCAGGTGGAGCGCGTATTTCTCTCCGTCAATAACAACCGTGTGACCAGCGTTGTTGCCACCGTTGAATTTGACTACGAGGTCGACCTCGGATCCCAGTTGGTCCGTCGCTTTGCCTTTGCCTTCGTCGCCCCACTGTGTTCCGACGACAATTACAGCTGGCATTTTCATCCTCCAACGCGAGGAACTTCCCCTCGCGAAACGTGTGATTTCAAAGCACTGCTTCGAGCAGAATGGAGCTTCTACCCCAAAGATTCTACGTGAGAGTTTTCAAAACTGGACCCCTCGTCCATATTTTGTGGGCAAAACCGTACAAAAAGTGGGGCGCCCCAACCGAAGTCGGAGCGCCCCACCCGGGAAATAAATGGTTGGTTAGCCCTTCACAGCGCCGCCGGTCAGACCGGCGACAATGTACTTTTGCAAGAACAGGAACAGGAGCAGGATCGGTACCGCGGCGATCACCGCGCCCGACGCGAACCAGTCCCAGTTCTTATCGTTGCCGCCCACCCAGATATTCATTCCGATCGCCAGCGTCCAGTTTTCCTGCGACGTCAAGATTGTTCGTGCAAGCACGAAGTCGTTGAACGCCGCAATGAAAGACAGGAGGCCGACCACTGCCAGGATTGGGATAACTAGTGGCAGAATGATCGTCCAGTAAACCTGGGCGTGGGAAGCACCGTCGATCTTCGCCGCCTCATCAAGGTCCATTGGAATGGAGTTGAAGAAGCCGTACATCAGGAACGTGTTCGCGCCGAGCGCGCCGCCCCAGTACACGCAGATCAGTGCCAGCTTGGAGTTAATTCCAAGGGCAGGAATGATCTCGCCAAGTGTTGTTAGTAGCAGGAAGATTGCCACGAACGTAAGCAACTGCGGGAACATTTGAACTACCAGCAGAGCCTGAAGCGAGAGCTTTCGACCCGAGAAGCGGTAACGCGAAAATGCGTACGCCGCTGCAGCGCCCATCAACACCGTTCCAACCGCGGTGGCAAGACCAATGGTGATGGTATTGCCAAACCACGTCCAGAACATCGTGTCCGAAAGCTCGGTGAAGTTCTCTACGGAAACCGAGGAGAACAGGGAGTTAGCTCCGGTCAGTGTCGTCTTGATGTCCGGGTTCAGCGCCGCTGAAATCACGTACATGATTGGGAAAATGGCGTAGATTGCCGCGAGGATTCCGACCACGTGGCGGAAACCGATGTTCTTAAACCACTTGCCAAACGGCATGCGGTTCTGCGCCACCTGCGGCTTTTCAACTTTAGACTTCGTCTGCGTAGTCATTACGCCACCCCTTCCATTGCGTTCGACTTCTTAAAGGAGTACATCGATACGGCACCCACAATCAGGAAGATTACGAGCGACATTGCGGCTGCCAGACCGTAGTTCGGCAGGGCCTCGCCGGTTAGACCAGCGATCTTGTACACCATCGAAATCAAGATGTCCGTGTGTCCAACAGGTACGGAAGCGTCCGACATTGCCGGGCCACCGCCGTTCAACATGTAAATCAGGTTGAAGTTGTTGAAGTTGAACGCGAACGAGGAGATCAACAGCGGGGTCAACGCAATCATCAGCTGCGGGAGCGTGACGTAGCGCCACACCTCCATGGAAGAAGCACCGTCAATCTCAGCGGCCTCGATGAGGTCGTGCGGGATTGACTGGAGTGCGCCGGTGACAATCAGGAACATGTATGGGAAGCCCATCCACAGGTTCACTAGGAGCACCGACACCTTCGCCATCGTCGGATCCGTTAGCCACGGAATCGCAGCGCCAATCAGTTCGTTGAAGTAGCCGTACTTCTGGTTCATCATGCCGGCGAACAGGAACGCCGTCATGAAGGACGGGAATGCGTACGGCATCAGCATTATCGTCCGGTAAATCTTGCGGCCACGCATGCGCTCATCGTTCATCACGATTGCTAGGAACATGCCCAGCAAGAATGTGGTCAGAACCGACATGAGAGCAAAGATCACGTTCCACACCAAGACTTGGAAGAACGGTTGCGCGTACCGGGAGTCTGAGAACCCCTTCACGAAGTTGTCAAAACCAACGCCGACACGCCACCCAACGCCGAGCGGAGTTCCGTCCTCGGAAATATACGACCCGACGGTGTCGTCAGCGTGGTAGGTCTGTCCGGTTTCGGTGTTCACCATCGTGTCGGAGTCTTCGTCGTAACGCATGGTGGATGTGAACTCGAAGCCCGTCGTGCCGTTTTGCGTTCCGATCGCGCCTGCGTTCGGGTCGTCGGAAAGCGGCACTCGAAGCTGTGTGACTTCGTTTTGGCGAGCGCCTAGTTCCGCAACGGTCAGGACCTTCCAACCGTCAACCTCGGTTATCCGGTTGCCTTCAACAGTTGCGTTAACTTCTTCAAGCGGCTGCTCAGGGCTGCCAACCTTGACCTCGTTGCCGTCAATAACGGCGAAGCCGAGCTGGTTGCCCTGTTCCACGATCGCAAGCGGGTACGCTGCAGAACCCTCAACACGCTTCGTGTTGTTCTGCAGAAGGATCGACTCGATCGCCGCGTCCTTCGTGAGGATGTGGCCGTGCCCGTAGTTAGTAAATGCAATGTAGCCGGTGTAAACAATGGTGAAGGCTTGGAAAATGATCAGAAAGATCAACCCGGGAGCCAGGTACTTTGCCGGAATAGCGCCGTCGCGCTTGGAGAAGTAAATCCAATCCACTGCGATGAGCAGCACCACCATGCCAACACCAAGCACGTTGGAGCCACCGGTGAACGCGGATGCGGCAATGTAAATGCCAAGCCCGTTCACGATCGCCATCAAGATAATCTTGATGATGAACCCCGGCCCCCAAGACGTCGCGAGTGAGTCCTTCTTTCTACGACTCTCGCGCCGCTGCGCCCTCTGACGGGATGCGTCAGACTGTTTGGTCATCTGTGACATGAGTACAAGTCCTATGTACGAAAAGGTGCAGCCAGAAACCTAGCTGCACCTTTCCATATTTGATTACTGACCCAGTTCAGCCTGGATGTCTGAAATCATCTTGTTCCACGTGTTGACCGGATCGTCACCACCGATGATCTGGGCTTCAGTCTTGCCCCAGAAGGTCCACACAGCACCCATTTCCGGGATGTTCGGCATCGGGAAGCCGCCCTCGGAAGCTGCCTGGAAACCAGCCATCAGCGGGTCGGAAGCTGCCTTGTCAGCGGAAGCATTCAGAGCCGGTAGACGGTTACCGATCGAGTAGAGCTCATCCTGGATTTCCTCAGAGCCAACGTAGTTTACGAGGAAATCGTTAGCGAGCAGGGAGTTCTCCGACTTAGCGGAAATGAATCCACCCTGAACACCGAGGAACGGAACACCGTCCATCGGGCCAGCAGCCGGAATCGGATCCACAGCAATGTTCATACCTTCGAAGTCAGCGAGCATCCACGGGCCACCCAGGATGTAGGGGGAATTTCCGTTCTTGAATGCATCTACCGCAACGTCGTAGCTAATTGCAGTGCTGAGGACGCCCTCGGCACCCTTTTCCTTCAGCCATTCGGCAAATGCTTCGCCTTCTGCACCACCGATTGCGAGGTCGGAGGTGTAGGAACCGTCATCGTTTTGCTCGAAGACCGGGCCGGTGAACGAAGACTGGAACGGGTACATGGTGTACGGGTCGCCCTCTTCGCCAACCTGGATTACGAACGGGTACTCAACGCCCGCTTCCTTGCCCATTTCGATCATTTCGTCGAAGGTTGCCGGGGTGGAGTCAACCAGGTCAGCGTTACGGATGATTGCGAGGTTTTCCACAGCGTAGGGAACGCCGTAAACCTGGCCGTCAAAAGTGAACGCAGCTACGGATCCTTCGGAGAACTCGCCAGCCTTATCGCCGAGCTCAACCGGGGAGATGA
>DUQT01000070.1 GCA_012837655.1 Actinomyces sp.
CTGTAGATGCGGGAATTCCTAGGCTCTTCACGGATTCACTGACCACCGACTGGAACAGTGGTCCAGCTGACTGTGAAGACAGGATTCCGGCACGCGGACGGTACAGAATAACAGAAACTGCGATCATCGGATTATCCGCGGGAACCACGCCTGCAACCGTGGTTGCTGTTCCAACTGTCTGCGCGCCCTCAAAGAGTTCGGCCGTACCGGTCTTAGCCGCAATGCGGTAGCCCTCCACATTAAAGTAGTAGCCCGTTCCGGCCTCGTCGGCCGTCGTGGATTCCATCATCGTGATCATGGTTTCCGCGACTTTCGGGTCCAGGGCGCGAACTGGCTCTCGTTGCGGGGCTTGCTCGTAGGATCCGTCAGACTTCGTCCAACCGTCGATTAATCGGGGTGGCTGGTAGACGCCACCGTTTGCAATGGTTGCAACCAGCCCGACCTGCTGCAACTGGGTTACTGCATACCCCTGGCCGAACATGGTCGTGTAACGTTGACGCCCGTCCCACTGGTCAGGCGGCGCCAAGATTCCAGGCGATTCACCCGGCATTCCAATATCGGTGGTTTCACCAAGGTGAAATGCCTTCATCATGTCGTAACGCTGCTGATCGGTGAGCATCTCACCGACTTTAACGGTTCCCGTGTTCGAAGATTCTGACAGCACGCCTGTTGCCGTGCGCGTGTAGTCGGGGTGCTCGTGCGAGTCCTGGAACTCCTGGCCGTCAGGCGTCGTGTACTTGTACGGCGTCTGAATGGGCGTGAGCGGCGTGATCTTGTTCTGTTCAAGCGCGGTCGCAAAAGTGATCAGTTTTCCAACTGATCCAGGTTCAACCGCGTACTGCACCAACCGTGACGCCTGCGGGTTAGAAGTGATTTCTTTATTGCCCGATTCCGCCAGGGTTAGGATCTTGCCCGTCGCGATTTCTTGGATGATGGCGCCACCCCAGTCAGCGGAGTAGGTCTCCACTGCCTCGTTGACGATCTTTTCGGTAGCGTCCTGCAGGTCACGCCTGAGCGTGGTGTGAACTGTTCCGCCTTGAACTGCGGGTTCTTTCACACTCTTACCGCCGGGGATTACCTCGCCGAAGGGGCCGAACTCCTGGACTTGCCGACCCGGCTTGCCGGTGAGCTTCTCATTTTGAGTGAGCTCCAAACCGGAGGATCCTTCACCATCGGCGTCAATGGATCCAATCACCGTTGCCGCGAGTGTTTCGTTTGGGTAAACGCGCTTGTAGGAGGGCTCCCACTCAATGCCGTAGATTCCGAGTGCGCGGATTTTTCGCCAGGTCTCGATGTCCACGTCCTTTTTCAGGTAGTGGTAGCTGGAGTTCCCAATGAGTTGGCCACCGAGTTCGGCCTCATCCATTTCGAGTAGTGGCGCTAGTTTTTGTGCAACGAGGGCGGGTCCGGACCCTATTTGGACACGGTTCCCATCTGCGTCCTCGCCCCACACTTTCGTATTTCGAATGTTTATCTGGTTTACGGCAATGTGGTAGGTCTCGACGGTTGTGGCTAGGGTTGCGCCGTTCGCATCGACGATGTCGCCGCGGCGCGGCTGAATGATCGCTTCGTGCATGCGCACGGAGCGTCCTTGAGCTTCAAGTTCTGGCCCCTTAATTATCTGGACGTAGATCAGTTGACCAGCAACACCGAGCAGTCCGATCAGTAGAAGCGCCCAGAGGATTCGGGTAGCCATGCGTGAGCGGTTTTCTGTATTGCTCACTCGGCCTCCTCATTTAACGCGCGGCTGGACTACCGCCATCTACCTTACCCGTGGACAACTGGATGAAGCCTGTTTGACCCGCGGGAACCATTCCCTGTTCCGAGGCCGCTTCTCGAAGCGCACTGGGCGAAGATGCAACCTGCAGTTGCTGCTGCAGCGTTTGCGTCTGTTCAGTTAGCTGCACGAGTTCGGCGCGGCTATCACGAATCTTGTACGCGGTTTGCGCCATCTGTGTTGTGATGAACAAGTTAACTGCGAGCACGGACAGTAAAACGACCGCAATTACGATTAGGACGGGGAACGCGGCGCGCGGCCCGTTTTGAGACTCGATAACGCGCAGGCGCGGGCGAGTCAGCGCCTCTTCGCGAGGAGACTGTACCGGATGAGTCTTTACTGCTGCGGAAGTCATCGAGATCTCCTAGGAGTCTGAGGTTGGTAAGGCTTGTTTATTTCTGCGGCCCGCAGGCGCACGGACTGGGAGCGAGGATTCTTCGCGATCGCACTTTCGTCAGCTTGGATCGCTTTTCGAGTTATGAGTTTTAGGGCTGGTTCTTCAACGTCTTCAGGTAGTACGGGGAGGTCGAGTGGGGTGTCCACTTCACTGCCCTGCTTGAAGATTGACTTGACTATGCGGTCTTCCAAAGATTGGTAGGCCTCAACGACCAGGCGTCCGCCTACCCGCAGGCTTGCAAGCGCTCGCGGAATCGCGGTTTCTAAGATCGTGAGTTCATCGTTTACGGCGATCCGCAACGCTTGGAATGTGCGTTTCGCCGGATGCCCACCACTTCTTCTGGTGGCTGCTGGAATCGCGTCGCGCACCAGTTCTGCTAGGGCTACTGAATCCGTGATGGGCGCAGTCTTGCGAGCTTCCACGATGCGGGCGGCGATCCGCTTTGCGAACCGTTCTTCGCCGTACACGCGCAGGATGCGAGCAATTTCAGCTTCATCCCACTGGGCAAGGATTTCCGCCGCAGTGATGCCCGCGCTTTGATTCATTCGCATGTCCAGGGGCGCTGGGCGCGAGTAGGAAAAGCCGCGCTCATCATCATCGAGCTGCAAAGATGAGACACCCAAGTCCATGAGGATCGCATCTACGTTTGAAAGTCCCTGCCCAGCCACGACCTCGTCAATATGATCGTAAGTTTCCTGGACGGCTTGGAACCGGTCGGAAAATCTTGCTAGGCGCGTGCTGGCGAGTTCGATGGCTTGCGGGTCGCGGTCGATGCCGATTACATGCACGTTTGGGAAGGTCTCAAGGACAGCTTCGGTGTGACCACCCATTCCGAGAGTGGCGTCGACCATCCAGGCAGTTTC
>DUQT01000071.1 GCA_012837655.1 Actinomyces sp.
CGTCAAAGGGGAAACCTACCTCTCCGACTATCCCGGTGTGAAATCCTACTCCACCCGTCGCCCGCTGGGCACGGTACTCTCCATAGCCCCGTTCAACTTCCCCCTGCTGCTCGGCGTACGCAAGATCGGCTTTGCCCTGGCAGCCGGCAACACCGTTATTCTCAAGCCCTCCGAAATGACCCCCGTGATTGGCCTGAAACTGGGCGAACTGTTCCGTGATGCCGGCTTCCCGCCTGGCGTGCTGAACGTTATCCCGGCGGTTGGTGCCGAGTTGGGCGATGGCCTGATCACTGACAAGCGTGTACGTTTTGTGACCTTTACCGGTTCCACGCGCGTGGGCCGGCAGGTGGGCGCCATGGCTGCGTCTCACGGCAAGCGCTTTGCACTGGAACTGGGCGGCAAGAACCCGATCGTGGTACTGAACGACGCCGACATCGACTACGCTGTCGATACCGCCACCTTCAGCAACTTCATGCACCAGGGCCAGATCTGCATGACCGGCTCACGCGTGATTGTCGAGGCTGGTATCTATGACGAATTCTGCAAGCGCTTCGCTGCCAAGGTCGCTGGCCTCAAGTATGGCTCCAACCCGCGCGAACCAGGCCTGATTGTTGGCCCGCTGATTCGTACCACCCAGGCTCCCTTCATCAAGGATCAGGTCGAGAAAGCCGTGGCCGATGGTGCACGCCTGCTGTGCGGCGGCGACTACGAAGGCAGCGTGTTCCAGCCCACCGTGGTGGCAGACATCACCCAGGACATGAGCATCTTCCGCACTGAGTGCTTCGGCCCGGTTGCCTCCGTGATCAAGGCGAATGACTGGCAGCATGCCCTCACTCTTGCCAACGACAGCGACTACGGCCTGTCCTCCGCAGTTCTCACCAATGACCTGCAGAAGGCAATGGCCATTTCTGAGGGTCTCGAGGCCGGTGCCGTTCACATCAACGGTCCTTCCGTCCGTGATGAGCCCGTCATCCCCTTCGGTGGCGTCAAGGACAGCGGCATGGGTCGTGAGGGCGGTCACTTCTCCATGGACGAACTGACAGAGCTGAAATGGATCACCATCCAGACTGGCCAGAACAAGTACCCGTTCTGATCCTGCACTGACAGCAACTGTGTAGTAGATGAAGAAGGGGCCGCGAGGAGGTGCCCTGCGGTTAGTGGTGCCCCAACTATTTAGCCAAGCATTAACATCCTCTTCATCTACGGACTTACCCGCATTCAAGGACTCAAGAGCTTTGAGGGTATCCTGCCACCTGGAATCCTCTAACGACTGCCGCGCCAAAAACTCCCTAATCGCTTGATTTATCAATGTCATCAGAAAGCCGAATACTCATGAAAGCAGCCTCGCTGTAGCGTGTTGTAGTACAACAAGTATTCGGCAGCTAGGTGGATTTATAACGGCGCGGCGCAATTGCCACAGTAAACATCGCGACACCACGAACGGTTTGAACCTCGTTAAAAATCGTCGCTCACTTCCTCAATTACGCCTGGTTATGAAATATTGAGCTGCTCACTGAAATGGTAGCTAGCTATAGTAAAACCCTGCTTGAAATAAAACTTATGCGCCTGGCCCCTATGGGTACCAGAATCGAGATGAAGATAATTGCATCCTGCCTCAATCGCCCGTGTTCGCAACCAATTGACCATTAGCTCACCGTACCCCTTAGACCTAACACGACTTGCGGTCACGAGATCATCAACGTAAAGATGCTTTCCCATAAAGAGGTTTGTATAAATACGGAAGCCAGAAACTGCCACCACACGTTCTTGATCTGCTATGAACACAAGCTGGTAACCCTCACCTTCCATAGCTCGAACTGTTTCAACGAACTTATCTCGCCTCAAATGGGGACGAAGTTCAACCATCACGTCAAAACAGCCTAAGATTTCTGAATCCGTTTTTGCTTGAGTTGGCACGATATCTCCTGACGGCTAGCGCTCTTGTTCTGGGTCTTACCCAGAATACTGGCGACCGATGCGATTCCGCATCCGGTGGTCTCTTCCTGGATTACTGGTTTAAGCACTGATTTCTCCTAATGCATAACGTCGCCATAAACGATGCGGAGTCCATGGCATCCGATTTCATGGATTTGTTATGCGGCAGATTCACGCTCAATGCTCCATCCTGGAAACACAAGCACTGCCGGGTGGCAGCGAAAAGCTCTTGCCAGAGTTTTGGCGCGCTCTACTCCCAACTGAGTCCAGTCCAAGCTGAACTGGCGCGGGGCTTGCCCAGCAACAAATATGCGCATAGAGTATGCGCACCAGCTGACGGAGGCAACTACATGAGCCATGTCTTTAACCCTAACGCTCCCAAGAAGCCTACAAATGTCAGTATAAACAGTGACTTGCTGGATAAATCCAGGGGCTTGAACATCAACCTCTCTGCGACCCTGGAGGCTGCGCTTACTGAGCAACTGCGTGCCCACCAAAGGACACAGTGGAAAGCGGAGAACGCAAAGGCTA
>DUQT01000072.1 GCA_012837655.1 Actinomyces sp.
AGACCCAGCTATCAACTCTAAACGATTGTGCCTATAAGATAAAGGACCATCGTTGTTAAATCTCTCACGGTTGCGGGGTAATCCCATAGGGCGCTAGTCCGGCTTCTCCCCCGTCGGGCGCGGTGAGTACCCAGATTCCGTTTTCGGTTCGCGCGACCGTGTGCTCCCAGTGGGATGCAAGCGACCCGTCAACGGTCTTGACGGTCCAGTCATCTTCCAGCACGAATGTTTCGATGTCGCCGTCAGTGAGCATCGGCTCAACCGCCAGGACCATTCCCTTCTTGATGCGCGAGCTAATTCCGCGCGCGCGGTAGTTCAAGATTTCGGGTAGCTGATGCATTGCGGTTCCAATGCCGTGGCCGGTGTACTCCTCAATGATGCCGGCAGTCCAAGATCCGTCGCGATTCTTCTCAACCGTTTCCTCAACGGCCTCACCAATCGCGGAAATCCGGTGTCCCGTCGCCACTGATGCAAGTGCCGCCCACATCGCGTCCTCCGTCACCGCGTTCAAACGCCTAGCTTCCGCAGTTCCGGCCCCGTCCCCACCCACGATCATTGTGAATGCGGCATCACCGTGCCATTCCTGTCCACCGCGTTCGATGTAGGCGCCGCAATCAAACGAGACGAGGTCGCCCTCCTTCAACTTCGTCATATCCGGAATCCCGTGCACTACCGTGTCGTTTACCGAAATGCAGACAGTCGCGGGGAAACCGCCGTACCTCAAGAAGTTCGGCTGCGCATCGTTGCGCGCAATCACTTCCGCTGACACTTCATCCAGTTCCAAAAGTGTCACACCCGGCTTCGCGGCCTCACGCAGCGCCTTATGAATTTCAGCAACAATCAGCCCGGCTTCACGCATCCACTTGATTTGCTCGGGAGTTTTCAATTCAATTCTTGGCATTCTTGACGCACCTTAGTTGTTTTCGTTATTCAGATTCTCGAGGGCGGAGCTGAGTTTATGCAAGCAATGAACCCGCTGTGTTTCAGCGGGTTCATCGTCTGTCATTGATTAGTTCTGTGGTAGCAGGTTGTGCTCATCGAGAACCTTGTAAATTCGGTCCCACACTTCATCCACAGTGCCTAGCCCATCGATTTGGACTAGCTTGTCCTGGTCGGCGTAGTAGGTGACCATCGGTTCAGTCTGCTCGTGGTATACCTCAAGGCGGTGACGAATAACCGGTTCCGTATCATCGGAGCGGCCCTCCACCTCAGCGCGCTTCAACAGGCGCTCCACGACCTCGTCAAAATCGACGCTAACTTCAAGAACGAGGTCGAAATCGCGACCTGTTTCTGCAAGCGCGTCGCGCAGGTAGTATGCCTGATCAATCGTGCGGGGGTATCCATCTAGCAAGAAGCCGTTCTGAGCATCGGGGGCTTCCAGTCGGGCCTTAACCATCGGGTTCGTAACCGCGTCTGGTACGAACTCGCCGGCATCCATGTAAGCCTTCGCGCGGTTGCCAAGCTCGGTGCCGTCCGCCATGTTCTGACGGAAAATGGCTCCGGTGGAAATTGCGGGAATGCTCAGCGCTTTGGAAATATTCTTCGCCTGGGTTCCCTTACCCGCTCCGGGTGCTCCAAGGATAAGAACTATGGGGCCTTGTTGATCTGCTTCTTGAGATGTCACTGGAGGAATCCTTCGTAGTGGTGCTTCTGCAGCTGGGAGTTGATCTCCTTAACCGTCTGCAAACCAACGCCCACGATAATGAGCAACGTTGTTCCACCGAACGGGAGTTGGCCCGCCTCCAGTTTGAGGGGGATCATTGCAAGCGTCGGCAGTAGGGCAACGATCGCTAGGTAAATAGCGCCCGCTGTCGTAATTCTGGTCATCACGTAACGCAGGAAGTCCGCCGTCGGACGGCCTGCACGGATGCCCGGAATAAAGCCGCCGTACCGTTTCATGTTATCCGCAGTCTCGTCAGGATTGAACGTGATTGACGTGTAGAAGAATGCGAAGAAGATGATCAGTAGACCATTGATCAGCATGTAGGGCCACGAGGTCGAGAGGAAGTTTCGCTGAATCCACTGGACCCACGCGTCAGTGGGCTGTCCGAAGTTGGCGGCCATGGGTGGCAGCGCCAGGATCGAGGTGGAGAAGATGACCGGGATAACGCCCGACATGTTTATCTTCAGCGGAATGTAAGTTGTAGATCCGCCCATTAGACGGCGACCAACCATACGCTTTGCGTACTGCACCGGAATGCGGCGTTGCGCCTGCTCGACGTAGACAACTGTAAGCGTGATCAGCAGGATCAGGACGACGATCCAGAAGACCTTGCTCCAGCCGCCACCGCGACCAATAGCTAGAAGGTTCGAAGGCAGGGTTGCCGTGATCGAAGTGAAGATCAGCAGTGACATACCGTTACCGATGCCACGCTCAGTGATGAGCTCACCAAGCCACATGATGACGCCGGTGCCCGCGGTCATGACGATGACCATCAGCAGGAACGTGATCGGAGAGGCATTCGGAATGATGTCAACTGAACATCCTGGGAACAGCTGTCCGGACAGTGCCAAAGAGATCATCGTTGATGACTGGAGGACGCCCAGGAAGATCGTCAGGTACCTCGTGTACTGGGTCAGCTTTGAACGGCCCTGCTGGCCTTCCTTGTGTAGATCATCAAACCTGGGGATTACTACGCGAAGGAGCTGCACAATAATTGACGCCGTAATGTACGGCATGATTCCAAGTGCGAAGACTGACAGCTGTAGGAGGGCGCCACCAGAGAACAGGTTGACCAGGTCAAGCAGGGATGTTTTGTCCTGCTGGGCAAGACAAACCTGAACGTTTGGTGTTGACACACCCGGCGTGGGAATGAATGACCCCAG
Organism: Actinomyces sp.; assembly: GCA_012837655.1. GTDB lineage: Bacteria > Actinomycetota > Actinomycetes > Actinomycetales > Actinomycetaceae > Gleimia. The sequence continues at coordinate 2,827 of DUQT01000072.1, forward strand.
CCTAAACAATCCCATGATCAGCAGAGTAAACAGCATTTTGTTCCGAAGATCTGGTGTTCGGAATGCCTGTGCGAATGCGCTGAACAAGCGTCCTCCTTGGGATTTTCTACTTAAACGTGTTGTTGATAGACGGTCTTAGACTAACTGATTTAACCAGCTATTCGTAAACCGTGAAGATGGAATGGGACAAAAGTGGCCCGACCACACAATGATCGGGCCACTTCCATCACTAAATTATCGACTTAGCGAGCGGAGACAGTTCCGCCGGCCTGTGTGATCTTAGCTTCAGCGGAAGCTGACCACTTGTCAACGGTGATGTTGAACTTCTGGGTGATCTCACCCTGACCGAGCACCTTGACCGGCTTCCCGGCGCGAACTGCGCCCTTGGAAACGAGGTCCTCGACGGTGACGTCGCCACCTTCGGGGAATAGCTGCTCAATCTTGTCCAGGTTCACAACCTGGTACTCAACACGGAACGGGTTCTTGAAACCGCGTAGCTTCGGGAGGCGCATGTGCAGTGGCATCTGGCCACCTTCAAAGCCTGCGGGAACCTGGTACCGGGCCTTCGTGCCCTTGGTTCCACGACCTGCGGTCTTACCCTTTGAACCTTCACCGCGGCCAACGCGCATCTTACGCTTGTTGGAGCCCGGTGCCGGCTTGAGGTCGTGGAGGCGTGTGATCGAGTGTTCTTCGCTCATGGTCAGTCGACCTCCTCTACCTCGACCATGTGACGCACAGCGTTAACCATGCCGCGCGTGCTCTTGTTGTCTTCTAGGACTACCGACTGGCGGATCTTGCGAAGGCCCAGCGCGCGCATAGTGGCACGCTGACGTTCGGGACGACCGATGTCGGAGCGAACACGAGTAACCTTGAGTTTCTTAGCCACTAGTTGCTCACCCCTGCGGCGGCCTTCTCATTTTCGGCCCGTTCTTTCTCTTCGCGTGCCTCAGCTTCGCCCTCCGCACGTGCGCGGAGCATAGAAGCTGGGACTGCGCGTTCCAGCGGAAGTCCACGGCGTGCTGCAACGGCCTCAGGCTGCTCAAGCTGCTTCAGACCGTCCACAGTTGCGCGGACAATGTTTAGTGCGTTTGCTGAGCCAAGCGACTTGGTCAGCACGTCGTGAATACCAGCGCATTCGAGGACGGCGCGCACCGGACCACCGGCGATTACACCGGTACCGGGGTTAGCCGGGCGTAGCATGACGATTCCGGCGGAATCCTCACCCTGCACCTTGTGCGTAATCGTCTTGCGGATCATCGGGACGCGGAAGAAGTTCTTCTTTGCTTCCTCAACACCCTTGGCAATAGCCTGGGGAACTTCCTTGGCCTTGCCATAGCCCACTCCGACGGTACCTTCACCATCGCCAACGACGACCAGGGCGGTGAAGCTGAAGCGACGACCACCCTTTACGACCTTGGAGACGCGGTTGATGGTAACGACACGCTCGATGTACTGGTTCTTATCATCGCGCCTGTTATCGCGGCGCTCTTGGCGTCCTGAGCGACGGTCGCGACGCTGCTCGTCGCGGTCCTCAGAGTTGCCCTGATTTCTAGCCATCAGTGTGCTCTCTTCCTTCTCGTCGCTATCAGAGTTCCAGGCCGCCCTCGCGGGCGCCATCTGCTACTGCGGCGACACGGCCGTGGTACTTGTTGCCACCGCGGTCAAAGACTACGGCGGTGATGCCGGCTTCCTTAGCACGCTCAGCGATGAGCTCGCCTACGCGGCGGGCTTCTTCAACCTTGGTGCTCTTGCCATCGAACTCGTCTTCCATGGTGGAAGCCGATACGAGGGTGTGTCCCTCATCGTCGTTCACGACCTGCGCAACCATGTGGCGGTTGGAGCGGGTCACGACTAGGCGGGGACGCTCGGCGGTACCGTTAACGTTTTTACGAACACGCTGGTGACGACGCTTACGGGCAATGTACTTGCCTTTGCCTTTAATCGTGTAAGACATTACTTACCAGCCTTTCCAACCTTGCGGCGAACGTGCTCGCCCACGTAGCGAACGCCCTTGCCCTTGTAGGGTTCGGGGCCGCGGATCTTGCGGATCTTCGCGGCGGTTTCGCCTACGAGCTGCTTATCGGTTCCGGAGACCGAGAACTTGTTCTGGGTCTCAACCTTAAGCTCGATACCTTCCGGAGCCTCGAATACAACGGGGTGCGAGAATCCGAGCTGGAACTCAAGATTCTTACCCTTCTGCACTACACGGTAACCGGTGCCAACAATCTCAAGGCCCTTGGTGTAACCTTCGGTTACGCCAACGACCATGTTGAGAATCAGCGAACGGGTCAGACCGTGGAATGCGCGAGATTCACGGGTATCAATGTCGCGAGTTACGGTAACTTCGCCGTCTTCAAACTTGACGGTGATTGGGCCCTTAACCGTGTAGGACAGGGTGCCCTTCGGACCTTTAACAGTTACGTCGCGGTCCGCGATAGTTACATCAACGCCAGCGGGGACGGGAATCGGAGTCTTGCCAATACGTGACATGAGTATTCCTCCTTACCAGATGTAGGCGAGGACTTCCCCACCTACTCCCCTGTTGTATGCCTCTCGCTCAGTGAGCAGGCCGGACGAAGTCGACAGAATCGCAACGCCGAGACCGCCACGAACGCGGGGCAGGTTGGTGGACTTTGCATAAACGCGCAGACCGGGCTTCGATACGCGCTTCACACCAGTGATTGCGCGTTCGCGGTCAGCGCCGTACTTGAGGTCGAGCGTGAGGGTCTTACCTACGCGGGCGTCCTCTACCTTGGCTCCGGCAATGTAGCCTTCTTCGACAAGGATGTCAGCAATTGCTGCTTTGAGCTTTGAATGCGGCATCGACACGGATTCATGATGTGCCGAGCTCGCATTACGCAGACGCGTGAGCATGTCTGCGATGGGATCAGTCATTGTCATCGGGGTTTCTCCCCTTCCTCATCGGGGTTTCCCGCAGTTGCTTATCAACCCGGGACCTGCGATGTAGTCGTTACCAGCTGCTCTTAGTCACGCCCGGGAGCTCGCCGTTCAGAGCGAGTTCGCGTAGGCAGACACGGCACAATCCGAACTTGCGGTAGACCGAACGCGGGCGTCCGCAACGGTTACAGCGCGTGTAGGCACGAACCGCAAACTTTGGCTTGCGGTTAGCCTTTACTTTCAAAGACGTCTTCGCCATTTGTCAGTTCTCCTTGAGCGGGAAGCCCAGGCCACGCAAGAGGGCACGGCCTTCTTCGTCGGTTTTGGCTGACGTGACGATCGTGATGTCCATTCCACGTACACGGTCGATGTCGTCGACGTCGATCTCGTGGAATACGGACTGTTCCGTCAAGCCGAACGTGTAGTTACCGTTACCGTCGAACTGCTTCGGAGAGAGTCCGCGGAAGTCGCGGATTCGGGGCAGTGCGAGGGAGATCAGACGATCCATGAACTCCCACATGCGGTCGCCACGCATGGTGACGTGCGCACCGATCGGCTGTCCTTCACGAAGCTTGAACTGCGCAATGGACTTGCGTGCCTTGGTAACGAGCGGTTTCTGCCCGGTAATGGCAGAGAGGTCACGGATCGCGCCGTCGATAGCCTTCGAGTCGCGAGCCGCATCACCAACACCCATGTTGACGACTACCTTCGTGAGGGTGCCAACTTCCATGGGGTTGGAGTGGTTGAAGTCCTTCTCCAACTTCGGGCGGACTTCGTCATTGTACTTTTGCTTGAGACGAGGGGTCATGCTCCGATTTCCTTTCCGGGTTCGAGGCCACGCTTGGTGCCACCACGAACCACGCGAATCGGGTTACGGCTAATGCGCTTGCCGTTTTCGTCACGGTCTACGCGGAAGCCAACGCGAACGCGCTTCTTGGTATCGGGGTCAACAAGGGCCACCTTGGAGATGTGGATAGGAGCTTCAATGTGCTCGATTCCACCGGTCTGAGCGCCTTGAGCGGACATGCCGTGACGAGTGTGACGCGTCTTGACATTTACGCCCTCAACGAGGACCTTCTGTTCCTTCGGGAAGACCTTGATAACGCGTCCCTGCTTGCCCTTGTCTCCAGGTGCAAGTGGTGCAAGGCCCTCGGCCTCACGACGCTTGTTTCGTTCGTCGATCTTCTTCTGATCGCTGGTGCGACCAGAGATGACCTCTACGAGGTCACCCTTCTTAATCTTTGCTGCCATCAGAGCACCTCCGGTGCGAGTGACACGATCTTCATGAACTTCTTATCGCGAAGTTCACGGCCAACGGGGCCAAAGATACGGGTACCACGCGGTTCGCCATCAGTCTTGAGGATGACAGCTGCGTTTTCATCGAAGCGGATGTAGGAACCGTCCGGGCGGCGGCGCTCCTTGCGGGTGCGCACGATTACTGCCTTGACGATTTCCCCCTTCTTCACGTTGCCGCCGGGGATGGCGTCTTTAACGGTTGCGACAATGGTGTCGCCAATTCCCGCGTAGCGCCGACCCGAGCCGCCGAGGACGCGGACGCAAAGGATTTCTTTTGCACCCGTGTTGTCGGCAACCTTTAGTCGCGACTCCTGCTGGATCATTCGTTGTACTCCTGTCGTCGAGCTGGTTCTCGTGAGCGCACGTTAAACTGCGCCTGAGCCTGGCCGAACGTATACGGACTTATGCGCGAAAACTCGCGCAGATATACCTCTACACTTCAGACTCGAGCACACCAGATTGCTCTTCGGTGCCAGGTCTCTGAAGCGAGTAGGCCGAGTTTCACGGCTCCAGACGTGGTGGGTTAAGCCACTCAGAAATCCAGCGCATCTTGGATTTACGCGCATTCTGCTGGTTGCGCATGAAACTGCAACTTGTCTAGCTTACGTCATTACCCCAGTCATTCCAAAGATACCGAGTGGAAATACCCCTGTGCCTTTGATCACCCGTACGCGGATCGTCCTCAATTATGTTTACGAGGGCGAGGCTGGGCGAAACGAAAACTAACGTCGAAAAGGTCGTTGTTTGGAATCAGATTAGATCGACACGCAGTTTCCGTTTTCGATCTTGGGGCCTGCAAGAAGACTTGCTGCAAAAGATATGGCCACCCGGGCGAATGCCCAGGTGGCCACACTTAGAGTAGGAGAAGGTTACTTAGCCCTCTCGATGACCTCAACGACGCGCCAGTGCTTAGTAGCTGACAGCGGTCGGGTCTCCATGATGCGAACTAGGTCGCCTACACGGATTTCGTTGTTCTCGTCGTGAGCCTTGACCTTCTTCTTCTTGGTCATGACCTTGCCGTACAGAGGGTGCGTGGTGCGATCCTCTAGTTCGACAACGACGGTCTTATCCATCTTGTCGGATACAACGTAACCACGGCGAACCTTACGCTGGTTACGAACTTGCTGTGTCTCGCTCACCTAAGCTCACTCCTCGCTGTTCGGTGCGGTGCGGATACCGAGCTCACGCTCACGCGCCACGGTGTAAATACGGGCAATGTCACGACGGACGGCCTTGAAACGGCCGTGATCTTCGACCTGTCCGAGAGCCTTGGAGAAGCGGAGATTAAACAGCTCAGCCTTAGCCTTTTCTAGTTCCTCAGCGAGCTGGATGTCGTCCATCTCGTCAAGGTCGGCAGTAGTCAGACCTTTCTTGTCTGCCATTATGCGTCACCACCCTCACGGACCACGAACTTGGTCTTCATCGGGAGCTTGTGCTGCGCACGGCGTAGCGCCTCGCGGGCTACAGGCTCGTCAACACCAGCAAGCTCAAATAGGACACGACCCGGCTTCACGTTGGCTACCCAGAACTCGGGTGCGCCCTTACCGGAACCCATACGGGTTTCAGCCGGCTTCTTGGTTAGCGGGTGGTCGGGGAAAATATTGATCCAAACCTTACCGCCACGCTTGATGTAACGGGTCATCGCGATACGAGCAGCCTCGATCTGACGGTTCGTGACGTAGGCGTGTTCCAGAGCCTGGATCCCGTAATCACCGAACGAAATCTCGGTGCCACCCTTTGCAATGCCCTTACGGTTAGGGCGATGTGGTTTGCGGTACTTAGTCCGCCTTGGGATAAGCACGACTAGGCCTCCGTTCCGGATTTCTCAGTCTTCGGCGCAGCTTCGGCCTCGTTAGAAGCTGGCTTCTGCGCCTGCGACTTCCTGTTCCTGTTCTGGTCGCCACCGCGACGAGGACCACGACGACCACCACGGCCGCCACGACGACCGCCACGGCCACCGCCAGCTTCCATCTGCTGCTGTTGGAACTCGCGCTCAGTCATGTCGCCCTTGTAGATCCATACCTTCACACCGATGCGACCGAAGGTCGTACGTGCTTCGTAGAAGCCGTAGTCGATGTATGCACGGAGGGTGTGTAGGGGTACACGACCTTCGCGGTAGAACTCAGTACGTGACATTTCAGCACCACCGAGGCGGCCGGAAACCTGGACACGAATGCCCTCGGCGCCAGCGCGCATGGCGGACTGAATGCCCTTACGCATTGCGCGGCGGAAGGAAACACGGGCAGCGAGCTGCTCAGCGATTCCCTGCGCGACGAGCTTTGCGTCGAGCTCAGGAGACTTTACTTCAAGAATGTTGAGCTGAACCTGCTTACCAGTCAGCTTTTCCAGCTGCTGGCGAAGACGGTCAGCCTCTGCGCCGCGACGGCCAATCACGATGCCGGGGCGGGCAGTGTGAAGATCGATACGAACGCGGTCAGTGGTGCGCTCGATTACGATCTTGGACACGCCAGCGCGTTCCAGGTGCTCGTTTAGGAATTCGCGAATCTTCACGTCTTCCTTAACGTAGTCGCTGTAACGCTGGCCTTCCACGGTGGAGTCAGCGAACCAGCGGGAGCGGTGCTCGGTAGTGATTCCGAGCCTAAATCCGGTGGGGTTTACTTTTTGACCCATTACCGGCCTTCCTTCCCATTGTCGTCCTTCGTGCCTACCACCAAGGTGATGTGGCTCGTGCGCTTCAGAATCTGAGCTGCACGGCCCTGTGCACGCGGGCGGAAACGCTTCATGGTCGGGCCCTCGTTTACGTACGCTTCGAGTACGTAGAGGTCCTCTTCCTTGAAACGCTCGCCAGCGTTTTCGGCCTTCACTCGTGCGTTGGCCATGGCACTCATCAAAACTTTATTCACGTCTTTTGCAACAGCCTGCGGAGCGAACCGCAGAATGTTCGTAGCCTCCAAGGCGTTCTTGTTGCGAATCTCGTTCACAACGCGACGGGCCTTGAGGGGCGTGACGCGTACATAGCGCGCCTGCGCCTTGGCTTCCATTAAATCCTGCCTCACTTCTTGCCTTACAAGGTCTCAGGCTCAGCGCCTGCGAGCCTTGCGATCGTCCTTGTCGTGGCCACGGAACGTGCGGGTCGGAGCAAACTCGCCGAGCTTGTGTCCAACCATTGCTTCCGTGACGAAGACCGGCACGTGCTTACGGCCGTCATGCACAGCGAAAGTGTGCCCCAGGAAGTCCGGGGTGATGACGGACCTGCGAGACCAGGTCTTAATAACGTTCTTTGTACCCTTTTCGTTCTGCTCATCTACCTTCTTCAGTAGGTGATCGTCGACGAAGGGTCCCTTCTTCAGACTGCGTGGCATATTCCAGCTCCTCTATCAGCGCTTCTTGCCGGTCCGGCGACGGCGCACGATGAGCTTGTCGCTGGGCTTATTCGGACGACGGGTACGGACCTCGGGCTTGCCCCACGGGCTGACCGGGTGACGGCCACCAGAAGTGCGGCCTTCGCCACCACCGTGCGGGTGGTCAACCGGGTTCATAGCAACGCCACGGACGTGCGGACGGCGTCCCTTCCAACGCATACGTCCAGCCTTGCCCCAGTTAATGTTGGCCTGCTCGGCATTGCCGACCTCGCCAACAGTTGCGCGGCACTGGGCGTCAACGTTGCGGATTTCGCCAGAAGGCATACGCAGCTGGGCGAAGCGGCCTTCCTTAGCGGCTAGCTGAACGGACGTGCCTGCGGCGCGGGCGATCTTTGCACCGCCGCCGGGGTAGAGCTCGACTGCGTGGACGACGGTACCGACCGGGATATTGCGCAGCGGCAGGTTGTTGCCGGGCTTAATATCTGCGTTCGGACCGGACTCGACGCGGTCCCCCTGCTTCAGGTTTGCAGGAGCGAGGATGTAACGCTTTGCGCCGTCTGCGTAGTGCAGAAGGGCGATGCGGGCGGTACGGTTCGGGTCGTACTCAATGTGAGCAACCTTTGCCGGGATACCGTCCTTGTCGTTACGACGAAAATCAATGAGACGGTAGGCGCGCTTGTGGCCACCACCGCGGTGGCGTGCCGTGATGCGGCCCTGATTGTTGCGACCGCCGGTCTTGGGCAGCGGGCGAACCAGAGACTTCTCCGGAGTGGACCGGGTAATCTCCACGAAGTCCGCCACGCTAGAGCCACGACGACCGGGTGTCGTCGGCTTGTACTTACGGATTGCCATTATGTGTAACCTTTACTTCTTCGATGACTCAGGCGAGATCGCCGAAGATGTCAATGGTGCCTTCGCTTACAGTAACGATGGCTCGCTTCGTGTTGTTTCGACGGCCAATGCCATCGCGGGTGCGATAGCGCTTGCCCTGTCGGTTCTGCGTCGCAACGTGGCTGACCTTCACACCGAAGATCTGCTCAATTGCGAGGCGAATTTCAGTCTTGTTAGCGCGCGGGTCAACTAGGAAGGTGTACTTGCCTAGATCCATCAGTCCAGAGGACTTTTCGGTAATGACCGGCGCGAGAATGATGTCGCGTGGGTTCTTGGACTTTTCGAGACTCACTTCTTGTCCTCCTTAGATGCGAGGAAGGCATCGAGCGCGTCCTTGGTGAACACAACATCTTCGGCGCGTACAACGTCGAGAGTGTTCAGCTGGTCAGCCCATAGAACGTGTACGTTCACGAGGTTGCGAACCGACATGCGGTTCAGCTCGTCCTCGCGAGCTACGACTACGAGAGCCTTGCGGGTGTCCACAATGTTCTCAAGAGCGATGCGTGCGTTCTTGGTGGAGGGCTTTTCGCCTTCTACCAGACCGGTGACTACGTGGATGCGGTCACCGCGTGCACGATCGGACAGCGCACCGTAGAGGGCGCCTGCCTTCATTTTCTTAGGCGTGCGTTCTGCGTAGGAGCGCGGCTGCGGGCCGTGTACTACGCCACCGCCTGCCCACTGTGGGGAGCGGATCGAACCGTGACGTGCGCGTCCGGTTCCCTTCTGACGCCAGGGCTTCTTACCGCCACCGCGAACTTCGCCGCGGGTCTTGGCCTTGTGCGTTCCAGCGCGAGCTGCGTTCAGCTGGGCGCTGACGACCTGGTGGATCAGAGCAATGTTGGTCGGAGCATCGAAGTACTTCGCGGGAAGTTCGACAGTGCCGACCTTCTCACCGTCTACTCCGATGATGTCAACAGTTTTTGCGTTAGCCATTTATCCTTCACGCACCCTTCACAGAGGAGCGAACCAGGACAACGCTGTTCTTCGGACCAGGGATGGCGCCGCGAATAAGGAGCAGGCCCTTTTCCTGATCAACTGCGAAAACGGTCTGGTTCTGGATGGTACGACGGACGTTACCCATGCGGCCGGCCATGCGCTGGCCCTTGAAAACGCGACCCGGGGTCGCGGCGCCGCCAATGGAGCCGGGCTTGCGGTGGACCTTGTGAGCACCGTGAGATGCCTTGCCACCAGCGAATCCGTGACGCTTCATAACACCGGCAAATCCCTTGCCCTTGGTGTTACCGGAAACGTCTACCTTGTCGCCGGCTTCGAACACGTCCGCGGTTAGTTCCTGTCCGACCTCATAGGAGTCGGCATCAGAAGTGCGAACTTCAACGAGGTGACGGCGAGGCGCTACACCGGCCTTCTCGAAGTGGCCAGCCAGCGGTTTCGTGATACGGCGAGCATCGATCTCGCCAAAGCCAATCTGTGCGGCAGAGTAGCCGTCAGTCTCTTCGGTGCGCACCTGCGTAACGACGTTGGTGCCCACCTGCACGACCGTCAGGGGAACGACCTTTCCGTCGTTGTCCCATGCCTGGGTCATGCCGAGCTTGCGGCCGAGCAGCGCCTTAACGGGCGCAGCCGCCTGCTTGGTGTTATTAGTCATGTCTGCAGGTTTCCTCAGAGTTTAATATCGATTTTTACGTCTGCCGGAAGGTCGAGTCGCATGAGCGAGTCAACTGCCTTCGGCGTCGGGTCGATGATGTCAATCAAGCGCTTGTGAGTGCGCATTTCAAAGTGTTCGCGGCTGTCCTTGTACTTGTGGGGCGACCGAATGACGACGAATACGTTCTTTTCGGTCGGCAGCGGCACCGGGCCCACGACCGTCGCACCTGCGCGCTGCACAGTGTCGACGATCTTGCGCGCGGAGCTGTCAATGACCTCGTGGTCATAGGACTTGAGCCGGATGCGGATCTTTTGTCCCGCCATGCCGTCTTACCTCTCTTAAACAGCTTCTCACCGGTCCCCGCACTCGGGCGTGTCGCTTTGTCAACGCACTGGAGCGCGGTACTTCCCTTCTGGTGGGAAGTGGACCGTTTTCTTGTGATCAAGAACTTGGGGATAAACCCCTCAGCGAACAACGCTTTCGCAATGTTCCCTGGTGTCCCAACGAGATTACTCCCGTCAGGACGCAACCACACCAGTTTTACAAATTTGTTCTCCGATTCCAAATGAATTCGGATTTAGTGGTGTGATTCTCAAACTATTAGAGCTGCGTCAACGGACACAGCAAGTTTTCCGCGTATCAGCCTACACGACTTGCGGGCGCGGTTGTACTGCGCACGATTAACGTGGTGGGAACCACTACGCGCCTGCGGGGTGCCGGCCCGTCCTCATTTTCAATCTGCTCAACTACGAGCTCAAACAGGCGCTCCCCTATTGCGTGAAAGTCTTGCCGCACTGTAGTTAATGGCACCGGAAGATGCTCGGCGACTGCAAGATCGTCAAAACCAACCACCGAAATATCCTCTGGCACGCGCAACCCCGCGTCGTGAAAAGCGTGCATAGCACCAATCGCCATTTCGTCATTTGCGCAATACAGTGCGCTAACTTCGCCCTCACTGGCAATTCGCTTTCCGATTTCATAGCCGGAATTCATTGTCCAGTCCCCGTGGAACGGTTCGGGAACGGGGACGCCTCGCTGGCGAAGTACGGTGCGCCACGGCTCCAGTCGCGCGTTTGCTGGGTCGGAATCTGCTGGGCCGGCAAGGTGGTGCACCTGGCGATGCCCCAGGTCCAGCAGGTGATTGGTTGCCGCGACACTGCCTGACTCATGATCCAACGTGACCGCCGCATACATTCCAGCGAACCGAGAATCAGATACTGCGACCGGAAAACCCGCAGGTAGCGCCAACTGTTCCGGAGTGTGTTCCGCGCGCAGAATAACAAGACCATCAATTGCTTGACTGGATAGGCGCATCGCGGCGTCATCCCATCCGCCAATCTGGCTTTCCTGCACCGTCACAATGGTGATCGCGTAATCGTGGGCTGTAGCTGCGGTAATAAGGCCGTTTGTGGTTAGGGATTCGCCGGTGCGATCAAAATGGTGCCCAAGCAATCCGATCGTCTTGAATTTCCCCTGCCTGAGCGCTCGAGCAGCCACATTCGGCGAATAACCGAGCATCTGCATCGCTTCAAGTACCTTGTCGCGCGTCTCTGGTCGGACCAGGTCTGAACCATTAGATACTCGCGACACTGTCTGCGCTGACACGCCGGCAAGCTTGGCAACATCAGCCATTGATGCGCCGCTACCGTGGCGTCCGCCACGTTTATTCTTGCTCTTCATACACAGCATTATATATCAATGTTGACGTTAGCATGATTGTCTCATTTTGGTTAAGGCCTTTTATTGCTTGACAATTTTCAAGATCGTGGCGCTATTATGTTTACGTAAACATTTTCCGACGAGGGAGTCGACGTGATGTTTGAAATCACAGAAGATGGATTTGAGCTTGATGGAAAGCCGATCCAGATTATTTCGGGTTCGATGCACTATTTCCGCATTCATCCAAGTCAGTGGGAAGAGCGCCTCGACCAGGCTTGCGAACTCGGGCTGAACACAGTTGAAACCTACGTTGCATGGAACTTCCACTCAAGTAAACCCGGCGAGTTCCGCTTCGATGGGGCGCGTGATCTAGGCGCTTTCCTAGATTTAGCCGCTGAGCGTGGCCTCAAAGCCATCGTTCGGCCCGGCCCATACATTTGCGCCGAGTGGGATAACGCCGGATTCCCCGCATGGTTGACCGCGCAAGATATCCCGCTACGCACCAAGGACGAACGCTACCTTGCCGCAGTTGATGAATACTTCTCGCACATCCTCCCAGTCGTAGCTGAACGTCAGATCACACGCGGTGGCAACGTAATCATGGTGCAGGTCGAAAATGAGTACGGCGCCTTCGGAGACGACAAAGAATACCTCCGCGCGACCGCAGACCTCATTCGCTCCTACGGCATAGACGTTCCACTGAACACTTGCGACCAGGCGAACACGACGATGTTGGAAAACGGTTCTCTACCAGAAATCCTGACGACCGCGACATTCGGTACTCGCAGCCGCGAGCGCTTCAAACTCCTGCGCGAGTTCCAAACGACCGGACCGCTAATGTGCATGGAGTATTGGAACGGTTGGTTTGATAGATGGGGCGAGCACCACCACATCACTGATCCGATCGAGTCCGCGCAGGACCTGTCTGAACTGCTTGAGCTCGGCGCGTCAGTGAACTTCTACATGCTGCACGGCGGCACGAACTTCGAGCTCACCAACGGAGCTAACCATCATGGGATCTACAGCCCAATCACGACCTCGTATGATTACAACGCTCCGATTTCTGAAGACGGTCGCGTAACTGAAAAGTACGCCCTCTTC
>DUQT01000009.1 GCA_012837655.1 Actinomyces sp.
ATCCCGCCACCATTTTACTAAAAGGCCTGACAACTAATCTGTCATTGCGCCTGTCGGCTCACCTTCGACCTCGGGTGCTGGGGTGTCGAAGCGTTGCAGAGCAACGATCGATGCAACTAGTCCACCCCAAACGACGAGGATTGTGAAAACCATCAGGATTAGTGCTGCGGGTTCCATCTCTTACTCCTCCTCTCCCTTAAAGCGAAGTACGGTTTCCTGCGGGACCGTTGTGTTCCACGGTACCTTAGACAGGATCAGGGCGCCGATAACTGCTACTGCGATGGTGCCCCAACCGAAGACCAGTACATTAGCCGATCCTGCAGTCCAGTCACCGTAACCTTCAGTTACGTATCCGATAATCGCCTGGAACAGCATCACTGCAAGTAGTGCGGGGACGACGAGTCCAACCAGCCAGTCCCAAACCGCGGGCACCTTTACTGCAGATGACATGTTTAGGTGGTTGCGTAGCGCACGGATCTTCGGAACCGAGAAGTAAGCGAGCAGTGCCATGACGATGGCGGAGAATACAACACCAACGTTGTTGATGAAGGCGTCAACTACGTCCAGGGTGTTTAGACCCGTGGTGGTCGCGAACAGGACGATCGACACGATTGCGGCTGCAGATCCGACGACGACCGCGGCCTTGCGGGCATTGAATCCGAACTTGTCCTGGAACGCGCCAGATACAACCTGGAGCAGGGACAGTAGCGATGTAATACCAGCGAGCACCAGCGATCCGAAGAACAGAACGCCAAACAGGGGCCCGCCCGGCATCTGGTTAATGATCGCGGGGAACGTCATGAAGGACAGGCCGACACCGGTAATGCCTTCAATCTCGTTAACTCCCACGCCTCGTTCAGCTGCCATGAATCCAAGCGTTGAGAACACGCCGATGCCAGCGAGGATTTCGAATGAAGAGTTCGCAAAGCCTGCAACGAGGCCGGTTCCGGTCAGGTTGAACTTGCGCGGCAGGTAGGAGGCGTATGTAAGCATGATGCCGAACGCGATTGACATTGAGAAGAAGATCTGGCTAAACGCTGCAAGCCAAACGTTTGCGTCAAATAGGGCGCTCCACTCCGGCTTGAAGAATGCGTTCAACCCTTCAACGGCACCAGGCAGGAACAGTGCGCGACCAACCATGAAGATGAATAGGATGGCAAGAAGTGGAAGGAAGATCTTATTAGCCTTCTCAACACCGCGTGAAATACCGCGAGCGAGGACGACAAGCACGAACACCCACAGGATTGCGAGTGGAATGAGTACGTTCCATACCGGCGTGAAGCTAATCAAGTCACCGGATACGTGCAGGAAGTCGTTCACGAAGAACGCGGTGGTGTCGTCTCCCCATGCGAGTTTGACGGAGTAGATCGTGTACATCATTGCCCATGCAACGATTGCTGCGTAGTACACGGTAATGATGAAAGACACCATGACTTGGAACCAGCCCAGGCTTTCCGCCTTCTTATTTAGTCGACGGAAGCTAAGTGGAGCTGAACCGCGGTACTTGTGGCCCAGTGCGTAATCAAGAAATAGCACGGGAACACCCACGAAGAGTAGCGCAACCAGGTAGGGCAGAATGAATGCGCCTCCACCGTTTGTGTAGGCGACACCTGGGAAACGCCAAATGTTACCCAGGCCGATGGCCGATCCAATTGCAGCCATCAGGAAGCCATATTGGCCTGTCCAGGTATCGCGTATTGCGCGATTTGTCCCGGTAGATCCTGAATTACTAGACATTTGATCTCCTTGAGTTAGATGAGATAAAGAAAATGTACTCCCAAACAGGCGTTTTTCAACGGTCCGTCTCTCAGTGTGAACATTGGACCTGTTTTCTGTGATGGTTCACACTAGATAGAGTTGATAGACGTGACTTTCACGTAACCCATTGATACAGAAAGGAATTTTTCTTATGGCAACACCTCACATTGGCGCCGAGCCAGGCGATTTCGCTCCCGCAGTCCTTATGCCGGGTGACCCGAAACGAGCTGAGAGGATCGCCCACCTCCTCATGGACGATGCTCGCCTTGTTACGGATGTGCGCGGCATGCTTGGCTTTACCGGAACGGTGGATGGCAAACCACTCTCCGTGATGGGTTCGGGCATGGGCCAGCCTTCAGCAACCATTTACGTGACGGAGCTTTTCCAGCAGTTCGGTGTAGAACGCGTCATTCGAGTCGGCACCTGTGGCGGTATCTCTCGTGATGTTTCCGTTGGCGACGTCGTTGTCGCCCTCGGTGCTCACACTGATTCAGCGATGAATACTTTCCGCCTCCCCGGTATCCACTTCTCTGCAGTAGCTTCATACGACCTAGTCCGCGCCGCCGTTGACGCGGCAGCACCGGAAGATAATGTGCACGTCGGGACGATCATTTCTCGCGACCATTTCTACCTCGCACCCGAAGGCCAGACCGAACGCCTAGCCGACTACGGTGTACTCGGTGTCGAGATGGAGGCCGCAGCCATGTATGGGGCTGCCGCACAGTTCGGTAAGCAGGCGCTCACTGTCCTCACCGTTTCCGATCACCTGCTAGACGGTTCTCAGGACATGACCGCTGAAGAACGCGAAACCAAGTTCCAAGGAGCCCTAAAGCTCGCGGTTGCCGCAGCCTTCGCAGAGTAAGCCAGCGATTCTTCATCGAAATGGGATTGGGAGAGTAACCTCTTCCAATCCCATTTTTGCTGTCACGCTTGAACAAATTGCACACCGCACCCTAACCGCCGGCACACAGTGTCCAAACATGTGACGCGGAGCATCAAAAGCCCCGCCCCAGCGCAACCTAACGTCAGAGAATTTAGAGCACTCGCGCTCCCAAATCGTTCAGCTCCCGCCGAAGCTTTTTCCACTGCGGCAACGTAGCATCCATGCGCGAATAAAACTCCTTACCGTGGCCACCTACCCACAGGTGTGTCATTTCATGTACGAGGACGTAGATAAGGAACTGTTCAGGCAAGAACACCAGCTGGCTGTTGAGGTTGATCACCGAGCGACTTCGGTTGCAGCTCCCCCACCGGCTCGTCATTTTCTTGACCGTTACGTGCCGGGGTGTGCGACCAATGACCGGACCCCAATCCTCGATTAGTTCCCAGACGCGCCCTCGTAAATGATCCTTTAGAACCCGGCGGACTTCTTCATCTATTTTTCGCCCGGGAATTAAGACGTACGGAGCTTTAATGACCGGCTTACGAATAGCGGGATCGACGCGAACCGTGAAGGTCGAGCCGAAGATGGGAAACGCTAAGCCATCGCTGAATTCATAAGGGGCGATGCGCTGCGCGGCTGCCTGCGCAACGGTTCTTTGCTGCTGAAGAATCCAATCGCGCTGTTTCCTCACGACCTTGGCGACATGCGCGTCAGTTGCCTGAAACGGCGCAGAAACGGTCACTTCCCCATCGGGAGGTAAAACGCGCAGGTAAATATTTTTCATGCGCTTGCGCGTCACGCGGACCGTAAACGAATCCACCATGAGTTCGGAAACTACTTGGCGCATTACCCCTCCCTGAAAGTTCCAAGTAAGCACTATAGAACTCTGTTAGCCCAACTACCACGTTAGAGGCGACATAAAGGGCGCGACATCCGTACACCGCGACAAGACAAGCCCCCACTGAAACCTCGCACATTTCCACCGCGCTCACGAACGCGTTTTGTCCACAGCCTGCAC
>DUQT01000073.1 GCA_012837655.1 Actinomyces sp.
CTGGCGGCCTCGCAGGGGATCCCCATGGCGAAGCACGGCAACCGTTCGGTTTCGTCCAAGACCGGTTCCGCAGACGTGTTGGAACAGCAGGGCATCCGCCTGGACATGTCGCCCAGCGAGGCCTCCAAGCAGCTGGAAGAGAAGAACTTCGTGTTCCTGTTCTCGCCGTTCTACCACCCCGCAGTTAAGCGCGTAATGCCGGTGCGCAAGGCGCTTGGCGTCCCTACACTGTTCAACACGCTCGGCCCACTACTGAACCCGGCTCCGCTCCAGGGACAGCTAATGGGTGTCGCAAATATTGAACACGCTCCCGCAGTCGCGGAAGTGCTGAACAAGCTCGGCCGACCGCGAGCGCTGGTCGTCAACGGACTTGGCCTGGACGAAATCGCCATTCACGGCGAATCCAACGTGTGGGAGGTCCGCAACGGCGAAGTATTCCACTACACCGTCACCCCGAAGGAACTTGGAATCCATACCTTTGAACTTGACGATATTCGTGGCGGCGAGGCCGCAGAGAATGCGAAGGTTCTAATGGAGGCCCTCGCAGGTGAAGGTGCTCCCGCCCACCGCGCGGCAATCGCGGTTAACGCAGGCGCGCTCGCCTACCTGGCTGGACGCGTGGATACTTTGCGCGAAGGCACAGAGTTCGCACTCGCCGCGCTCGCGTCGGGAACTGTGCCGGAATACGTACAGTCCCTAGTCGAGGCAGGTGCAACCCGATGACCGATCACGTTCAAGAAAACAAGCTCGCTACAGATCAGCCGGCCCAGATGAACGCACCAGACGCAACACAGGCAGCCCCGGAAAGCGCCGCCGCCCACCACGTTCAAGCGAGCGCGCAGGGCACGGTCTTGGAGCAGATCGTAGATACACGCAAAAAATACCTGCCCGAAATCCGTCAGATCGCAGACATAGCCATGCAGGGTTCAAAACTGCAGAAATCAACGCGGTCTCTGTACGAAGCCCTCGGAGCGGGTAACCGCGGAGATGCACACGTAATTATGGAGTGCAAGGTAGCCTCGCCCTCGTTGGGATTAATTCGCGACCCGTACGATCCGACCGAACTTGCGCGAATCTATTCAAAGTATGCGAGCGCGATTTCTGTGCTTTGCGAGCCGGAGTATTTTGGCGGCGATTTGGAGGACCTCGCCGCGGTTTCCGCGTCCACGCACCTGCCCGTGCTGTGCAAGGACTTCATCATTGATCCGACGCAGTTGGTTGCGGCGCGCTACTTCGGCGCCGACGCCGCGCTGCTAATGCTGAGTGTTCTGGACGACGATCAGTATCGCATGCTCGCTCAGACGGCTAACGACCTCGGCCTTGACGTCCTAACTGAGGCCGCAACGGATGCGGAGCTTGACCGCGCATTAAATCTCGGCGCGAAAATAATCGGCATCAATCACCGCAACTTGCACGACCTTTCCATAGATATCGAGAGGTCGCGCCGCATGGCCCCACGCATTCCTGCCGGTACAGTTATCGTCGCGGAGTCCGGCATTCGCGACCACCGCACACTTCGCGAAATCGCCCCGCACGTGTCCGCATTCCTCGTTGGGAGTCAGCTTTCCAGGCAGTCAGACGTCGACCGGGCCGTTCGTCGACTCCTCTTCGGCGACACCAAAGTGTGCGGACTAAGCACCGCGCGCGGAGCTCGCGCCGCCCTCGCAAACGGCGCTTCCTTCGGAGGTTTCATCCTGGAAGAAACCTCCCCCCGCCACATCAGCATCGCCGCGGCAGCCGACATCGCGCGATCCGTTCCCGGCCTCGATTACGTATTCGTGACCCGCGAAACCGCCCCAAAAAAGATCAGCAACCTTGTCGAACAGATCCTTTCCAAATTCAGCGACGAGGGCGTGGCTGGGCCGCATGCCATTCAACTGCATGGGCTTCTCGCGGGCTCTGGTTCGCCTATGACCCCCGCTTCAATCACTGCATCTGATGCGTGCGCGACCTCGGGCGTTACTGGTACTTCGAGTTCAGTTGGGCGTGCCAATTCGCCGCTGCGGCAAGATTCAGCGGCAACGTCCGGTTCGGAAACTTCGTTCGACGTCGACGCTGAACTCGAGCGACTCAGAGAAATTCGCGCGCTCGTTCCACCACAAATCGAAATCTGGAGGGCACTCGACCTGACCACCCCTGCAGGCGTGTCCGCCGCAAAGGCGTTAGCTTCGACGGAACTCGTGGACAGGCTCGTCCTCGACTCTGGTGGAGGCACCGGCAAAGCCTTTGACTGGGAGCAAATACCATGTGAGGCCCTCAGCAACGCCCTCCTGGCTGGTGGAATTGGACCAGAAAACGCGGCTGCCGCAATGGAAACAGGGGCTACGGGAGTAGATTTGAACTCGCGCGTTGAATACGGATCAAGCGAGCGCAAGAACCAGAAGGATCCAGCGAAAATAAATGCTGCACTGCAAGCGGTTCGCCGGCCCTGTCGCGCGGAGAACTTTTCTAAATAGGTGAAAGTAATTCCGCTGCCAAATAACAATGCGGAACCCATTGTCCGGCGTTAGTTTCAGAATGTGGCCGGAAACGTGACATTGAAAGTTAATCGAACTATCATCGGAGCCATGATGACTTTGATTGCTACCTGGTGGTGGCTCGCGTAAGGCGAGCCTCGCTTTTGTGCAC
>DUQT01000074.1 GCA_012837655.1 Actinomyces sp.
ACTGAACAAGAAGGCCGGAGGCGACACAGTATCCATTGAGATCGCGCTCGATGAGGCTCGCCAAGAATCTCAGAAAGCTCTTGATGCAAGCAAACAGGCACGGGAATACCGGGTGCAGCTAGACGCTGCACGTAAAGAAGTCGAAGAAATTAAGGACCGTATAGCCGAAAGCAAGACACGACTGAGCGTAATCGCAAACGAACAGGCCCAAGCACACACCGAAATCGAAAAACTCACCAAGACAATCGAGCAGGCCCGCGGCGATTTTGAAAGCGTTGCCGATCGTCGTGAGTACCTCACAGCCAGGCGTACACGAGTCCAAAACTTGGCTGAAAGCCTACAGGTCTGGCTAAACGCCTATCACCACAGTGAGGAAACTTCACAGGTACTTCAAAAAGCGCTGGAAGACAGCCAGTTTGAATCCGTCCAAGCTGTTGAAGAAGCGACTCTAGACAGGGACGCGATCAAGAACCTCGAAGAACAGGTCCGCTCCCACGTCCTGAAACGCAAGATGGCTGAACGCGAACGAGATGAAGCAGAAGCCACCGGACTGATCCGCGACACCATCCCCGCTCCGCTAACCAGTGCGATCTCTAGAACTCAAACGCGGCTGGATCAAGTCCGTCAGGACTACGCCGTTGTAAACAATGAGTTCAGTTCCTATGAGCGCAAGGTTGAACGACTTAGGTCCGGAATCGAACAGCTTCAAACACTACGCGCTGAATCCGGTCCCCTGCGGGTCCTTTCTGATTTGGCACAGGGAGCAGAACTTGAAGACGGACGCCGCATCTCCTTTGACACATGGGTGATTATGCGCCAGTTTGAACGCGTACTCGAAGCGGCCAACCCGTTCCTAGAGAAGTTCTCATCATCACGCTACGAGCTACGCCGAGTCGCCCTCGATCCTTCCCTAAGAAACCAGGCAGCGGGTCTGGGACTTGCAATCTACGATTCAGAAACGGATGACTACAGGGCTCCAGCATCACTGTCTGGAGGCGAAACGTTCTACTGCTCACTCGCACTAGCTTTGGGGCTTGTAGAAGTTGTTTCTTCCGAGGCTGGAGGAATCAACCTGCAGTCAATGCTGATTGACGAAGGCTTTGGCTCCCTGGATGCAGAGACGCTGGACCAGGTGATGATAGGGCTTGAAAGGCTGCGCGACTCTGGCCGAACAGTTGGCGTGGTATCTCACGTCGCTGAAATGCAACGCCGAATCAGCGATGGGATCACCGTAAAAGCAAACCCAGAAGGAGGATCCACGCTCGAAGCTAATCCAAGCTAAGAGACTCCGAGTTCTTTACAGAGGTCGGAACGCTCTGCGATGTCGTACCACAGCAGTGGGAACTCTAAAAGCTCATCAAGGGCTTCATCGGCCTCTTCTTGAGTCTCAGCCTCATAGGCCCGCCTTGCTGCTGGTTCCGCTTCAGAGCTATCAACCAAGATAGCTTCAACATGGTCCCAATCAATAGCCTGCCCGTCCAAAGCCAGAACGATACGCCTTAGCACTGATCCTTCAGTGTCACGCGTCAACTCTAAGGAAATCAGAGATGCTCGAGCAGTGGCTTCATAGTCAGCCCACTCACGATCATCATTCGACGGGCCCGCCGGCTCAGGAACTACCAGCTCACGGTCTGGCAAATCCCCACAAAGCTCAGACGCCATTACAGGAAGAAAAGTACGCATACCCCAAGTCTGCCACGGCCCAGCCCAACATCGAACTGAAAGGCCCAGAAACAACCCCAATACCACAGCGTCCAGCCACATAACCTGCAGCCAAACCTTCACTCACCCGTGTTCCATTGACCGTAGCTAAGACCTCCCTCCTGACCTTCCAGCGCCCTATCCACGACCAACCAACTTTGACTGCACACTACTTCGAGTCGCGCCCGAACCTACGCTTCCGTCCAAGATTCCTACCCGAAGAGGACGACTTTTCACGACCACGCCTGCGCTTACCGCGAGATGCACCACCATCGACTGACGTAACCGCACCAACCAAGTTCATCAACTTCAAGACCTGATTGATCTGTTCAACAAAACTCGACGACGGAGATTGCGCAACCACCGTCGTAGCATCCAAAGTGGCCTGATCAACCACAGCAGCGTCCTCAATAATCACACGCGGTATATCCGGCACAATCGAAGAAAGGACGGAATCTATCGGCCTCTCAATCGAACCACCCGTACCAGAACGACGCGCCTTATTGATCACCAAGAGTTGCGGTCGGAGACCGTTTTCTTCGGCGTCAAAAAGAGTGTGGGCAAGCCTCGTCAGTCCGACCGCATCTGCACGCGCAACCACAATGAACTGGTCCGCCTGATCCAAAATGTCGCGGTTGATGTCCTGCGGGGTCGGCACAAATGTCAACTGAGAAGGATCATCATCAGCTAGCCCGTCGGACAGGTCCACGACGACATCGCCGAGCTTTCGAAGCTCACGAAGGACCTCGTTGATAGCTTCTGGGCGAAGGCTCCGCCAGCGATCTGCTCTGGTCAGCCCCGACAGCAGGTTGAAGCCATCCTCTACCGCAATGCGCTGATCGTCTAAGCGTGAAGTCGAGAGCTCACCCTGATTACGAAGGACTGAAGCGCTCAAGAGTCCTGACTCTGGAGCATCAAACCCAAGCATGTGGGCAAGCGACGGAGCGTGAGCATCGGCATCCACAACAGTTACCGGGCGCCCCGCAACCGCGAGCGCATGGGCCAGATTGACCGCAATCGTTGACCTTCCCGGAGCTCCGGAAGTACCCCACACTGCGATCATGCGGCCCTCGTAATCGGTTTCAACGGGAGCCTGCTGAGCAGGCGCGGGAGGTGGTGGCTCATCCATCCCGAGCATCCGATTGCGAATCCCGAGAGTCAGAGTTTCAACCACAAACTTCCCGCTCGAGCGGTCGCAACGCGCATCCTCACCCATAGAGGGAGCGGAAACTGGATCATCGTGTACCAGGAGCACGAAGATGTCGGCGGCATGAAACTCATCAACCACTGACGCATCGAGTCCGCTAGCACCGCCCTCGGCAATCACGATCGAACCCAAACCGGCGCGGACGCACGCGCGCGTTTCCGTTAGATCGGCACAGCGGCGTTGCACGGAAAACTTGGCGGATTGGGCATTGAGTTCCTGGATGACTTCCGTCTCGAACGGCTCGGAAAGCCAGACGATTACACCTTTGGCTGCCATGGCTATCCTGCGGGAACGATGACTAGCGACCCGGTCGTTCCGGTTGCGGCAAGCACTTTGGTGAGGTCGGTTTCGGTAACGGAAATCTCGACGGCTTGGGCGCGTTCGATCATGGTTGTGTCCGGTTCGGAAATGTTAAGGATGATCGCGGACGCGGCGATCAGAGTGGGTTCGGTGTCCTCGGTTTGCAGGGGTGTGGATGCGTCAATTGACCACACCTCGACCTGGGATCCGACGCCGACGGACGACGGGATTTTGGTGGCCACGTTGATGACGACCTGGCGACGGTCCTGCTCGGCGGCAGTTGAGACGGCGTCCCTGGGGAGGAGCTCGCCGGCACTAAGGGACCTGGTTGCGATAGCTCCGTCGGGGATTTCCCCAACGGGCAGGTATGCGTTGGAACCCGTGCGTGCAGAGACCACGGAAACCTTTGATATTTCAATCGGCTGCCCCTGCGCGACTGGAGAGAGGAGTTGGTAGACTTCCTCGCCGCCGCGGGATCGCTGAATGATCCACGTGGTCAGCAGAATGGACACAATAATCAGCGCGATGCCCGCAATGAAGCGCGGGTCTCGAATCACGCTTGAACGTCTAGCTCTGGGTAAGGATTTAGCCACGCCCTAATAATGCAGGGAAAATCAAGCGTTTTGAAGGTTATCCACAGGTTGGTGGGATTGGTTTCCGAAGTGCTTTCGGTCCGGCTACTTGGAATTAACTTGCGTGAAACTGTTTCCACAATTCTATTGTGGGACTGTTGCGAACTGATATGAAGTGACACAATGAAGGCATGACACCACGATTCTTAACGATCGCGGACGTGGCCGAGATCCTGAACTTGTCTCAATCCGCAACCCGCGCGCTGCTGACTTCCGGGGAACTCCCGGCAATACAGGTGGGCGGCAAGCGGACCTGGCGGATCGAACAAGCAGAACTGGAACGCTACATTGAGCGCCAGTACGAAATCACCCGTCAACGCATCGCCGAAGGAAAATCCTAAACCACGATTAGATCGCAAATCTTAGACCGACGGGGTTAAGGCGCGTCACTATGCATGCTTTTCCGCGTTGTGCGTCACACGTGAGGCCTGGCAGTGAGCTCGATGATCGGCTGGCGGGTCTGCCCCAATAGGTTGTCGAGTTCATCCGTCTAGTACATGTGCACAATGCGCACACTAAACAGCGATTTTAGCGACACGGACACCAACGGCTCGCCCGTGTCCAGACCGACCAGATCCATATGGTCGGAATAGACAGCGCCAATCGCACCAACCAGCGTGTGGACTCCCGAAACGATGCGAACGCGTGTCCGCTCCCGCATGATTCTGCGCAAGATGTGGGTCAGTCCCATCCGTGTTTCCATAAATGAGGGCGAGGGCGCAATCCTTTGCAACCCCTGGGCTAAGGCTATCGCTGGAATGGAGACCAGCTCCTCCCCTTCCGCTCCCTTGAGCAAAACCCAGGCCGGGTTTGCGCGGACCACACTTCCTGTCACAGAGTAGCCGTGGGCAGACGAGAGTTTTACCTGCCCACCTTCAACCGCTCGAAGACGGTCAGAGATCTGTGCTGAAACCAGCTCGGCCTCCGCAAGGGATGCGACCTCTTCATCTAACTCTCGGTCCGCTTCTGCAGCTTGCTCTCGAACTAGGTCAGCGATTATCTGCTCAAAATCCACGGTTCGAATTCAAACAGATTCCGCGAAGGCAATCTAGATTTCCACTACTTTTGGAAAACTATTGACACCGTCAACACAACCTGTAACTATCAACATGCACGAACTGACACGAACTGAAATGGAGCGGGAGCAATGGCTAACCACTCAGAACGATCAGACAGGTACACAGCCCACTTGGTCTTACTGTCTCTGATCGGTTTCACTGTAGCGGCAATCGCTTCTTTGACGTTGCTTGAACAGATGTGGCCTACCGTATCTGCATTCCTTGCGAATCCGCAGACTTTATTGAAAAGTTCAATGAGTGTTGACTCACCGGCCATTTCTGTAACCGTTGCAGTATTAAGCCTGTTGGTTACAGCTGTTTCAATCTGGAGTATTGGTTCACTTCTAGTTGCAGAAGTTGCAGTGAGGATTGCACGCAAACGTGAAGTTCCGATCGAGGTCACCACCAAAGCTCTCAAGCTTGTTAGCCCGCTTGCCAGGCCACTGGTACGCAAGCGCCTAGCATCAGTTGCTTTAACTACCGCGATTCTAGGGGCGGGAGCTCCCGCTTTCGCAGCCCCTGCAACGGAGATCCCATCGGATCTGGGATGGCATTCAACTACTACTGTCGTAAACGTGCCACAAGGTGCCGGGGATACTCAAGGTCAATCCAACACTAACCCCAACCATCCACAGGCAAATTCGCAGGCACAAACCGAGGGTCCACAGCCCCACAGCGAGAGTTCACCGACCCAAACCGAAAACTCGCGGTCTCAAGGCGAGAGTCCACAGGAACAAGCCGAGAGTTCACGGACCAAAAGCGAAAGATCCGGGCCTCAAAACGAGACTTCGCCGACCAAAGGTTCTTCTAGCACTGGCGAGGAAGGCTCGCAGGCGAAGAAATCGACCTCCGAATCAACAACGGGCAAGGGCGTAATTTCCGAAGACCTAACCCTTAAAGGATCGGCAACCGAGAAAACTGCTTCTCCTCAGACCTCCGCTCAACCTGCTGTGCCTCAAAGTCAATCCAGCGTTAAACAAAATCAATCCACCGCGCCCCAGAATGTCACGCAGTACGTCGTCAAGGAAGGCGATTCGCTGTGGTCCATTGCGGCCCGCCACTTGGGCGTTACAGATCCTGCGGTTATCAGCCAGGGCTGGCACGAAATCTACGAACTCAACAAGGACTCAATCGGAGAGTCCCCTAACCTCATCCACCCCGGCACGGTCTTGAACCTGCCCCAAGATTAGGAAATCCAATGTCTACAGCAATAGCAACCGCCCCGCGCACACTTGAACCGCAACTGGAAGTAATCCCCCAGACGCAGCGCCAAACGTTTAACGCGTCCCAACGCAACCGTGCACAGGGACAGTTTGCAAATTCAGCGGCAACAACCGAAGGCACAACCACCGCGCAAGCAACCGCAGTGGGCGTAGGAACAAAGACGCACCCGCGGGTCCCCCTGTCCGGTGCGCTTCCGAAGTTACCGAAAGTCCAGCGCCACTGGTCGATGATTGATGCTTCGTGGGATTACTCAAATGAGAGCCTCCCCCGCACCCCAAAGGTCGAAACTGTAGACATACTTCCCGACCCGACGAAATGGGGAAGGTCAATAGCACTCGCAGTTGTGGAAACACTCTCAGGCCAGCGCTACCCCACCCAGTTAGAAAGATGGGTGACGCCCGACCTGTACGAAGCCATCGAACGCCGCGTTGCCCTAGCTGAACGCCTCGACGGCCCCGCAAATCGCACTCCACGAGCAAAAGCACTCTCGTCCAGAACGTGCCACGTGAACGACCAGGTTGCTGAAACAACGCACGTGATCACACAGGGACAGCAGGTGCGCGCAGTCTCAGTGCGGTTAGAAGCGCGCCGCCGCCAATGGATGGCGACGGCGCTAGAAATCCTCTAAATCTTTCGCTTTAGCGACGCTTCTTTTTCTTCGCAGCACGACGCTGAGCCCGATTCATAGGCTGATTAGCCCCACCACGCTGATTCGAAGACTCTGAAGAACCCTGCGACGCCTGCTGCGAAACCTGCTTAGCGCCAGAACGGGCCTGCTGACGACGCTGCGCACGATTCTGCTTTGCCGGGCGGAAAGCGGATCCCTCATCAGGAATACCATCCGAATCGCCAGCACCCGCCGGGCCAGACATCTGCAGCTTGCCCATCTTCGACCTGCCGACGTCACCCATGACCTCGTCGCCCTTCTTACCAGCCGACAGCATGGCAGCCTGGCGAGCAACGTTCGAAGCCTTAGACGCGTCAACCTTCAGCTGTTCCTCACGTTGCTTCTGCGCAATCTCAAACTGCCCAGCAAACGAGAACGCCTGCTTGATAGCTTCCTCGCGAATGCGCTCCATCATCGAAGTGAACATCTGCGCGCCTTCCGACGCGTACTCGACGAGCGGATCGCGCTGACCCATCGCGCGCAGACCAATACCTTCCTTCAGGTAATCCATCTCGTACAGGTGCTCGCGCCACAGGCGGTCAACCGTTGCAAGCACAACGCGACGCTCAAGGTTACGCATGGGCTCCTCACCCAACTGGGCGATAGCTAGCGGGTTAGCGTTCGTCTGCTTCTCGATCTTGTCGTACTCATTTTCGATGTCCGAAACATACTCGAAAACAAAGTCCTCCGGCGTGACCGATCCGATCCCACCTGCGACCTCGACAATTTCATCCGGGTGAATCGTCGCCGGGTAATATTCGCGCAGGGTTTCATACATCTGGTTCAGATCCCACTCACCGTGAGCCTCGGCAGGCGTGAACTGCTGAACTACCGCCTTGATGAGCTCCTCTCGGAAGAACTTCATCTGCGGGCGCATATCCTCGCCCTCCAAGACGCGGCGACGTTCACCGTAAACGGATTCACGTTGACCAGTCATGACATCGTCATACTTGAGGACGTTCTTACGAATCTCGAAGTTCCGGCCCTCAACTTGCGCCTGGGCAGACGCAATGGACTTCGAAACCATCTTGCCCTCGATCGGCAAATCTTCAGGATAGTTACCCGAAGACATGATCCGCTGCGCCAAACCCGCGTTGAACAGGCGCATTAGGTCGTCTTCCATCGAGAGGTAGAAACGGGATTCGCCCGGGTCACCCTGACGCCCTGAACGGCCTCGCAACTGGTTATCAATACGACGCGATTCGTGACGTTCAGTGCCGAGAACGTAAAGGCCACCCAGTTCGACGACTTCGTCATGTTCAGCCGCTACGGCATTGCGCGCGGATTCCATAACCTTGGGCCAAAGCTCGTTGTATTCTTCGGCGTCCTCTTCGGGATCAAGCCCCTTAGAGGCCATCTCAGCGAGCGCAATGTGCTCAGCGTTTCCGCCAAGCATGATGTCCGTACCACGACCAGCCATATTCGTCGCTACGGTTACAGCGCCCTTCCGGCCCGCCATTGCAACAACGGCTGCTTCGCGAGCGTGCTGCTTAGCGTTTAGAACCTCGTGTGGAACACGGCGTTCCTTCAAGAGCCGCGACACCAGCTCCGACTTCTCAACAGAAGTCGTACCAACCAAGACCGGCTGGCCCTTCTTGTGCCGCTCAACGATATCTTCGATTACAGCCTTAATCTTGCCGTTAAAGGTCGGGTAGATCAGGTCCGGCTGATCCTTACGGATCATTGGCTTGTTAGTCGGAATCGGGATAACGCCGATGCCGTAGGTTGAAACGAACTCTGCCGCTTCAGTTTCTGCGGTACCCGTCATGCCGGCACGCGAACCCTCCGGGTAGAGGCGGAAGTAGTTCTGCAGGGTAATTGTAGCCAGAGTTTGATTCTCCGCCTTGATTTCCACGCCTTCCTTGGCTTCAATCGCCTGGTGCATGCCCTCGTTGTAACGACGACCCGGCAGCACGCGGCCCGTGTGCTCATCGACAATCAGGACTTCGCCGTCCTGCACGATGTAGTCCTTATCGCGCTTGAACAGTTCCTTCGCCTTGATCGCGTTGTTCAAGAAGCCGATCAGCGGGGTGTGCGCCGCATCGTAAAGGTTGTCAATGCCGAGCTGGTCTTCAATCTTGTCGATACCCGGCTCTAGGATGCCGACCGTGCGCTTCTTTTCGTCAACCTCGTAGTCTTCCGGCGCGCTAAGCCCCTTAACCAGGCCAGCAAACGCGGTGTACCACTGGTTCGCATCGCCCTGCGCGGGTCCAGAAATGATCAGCGGTGTACGCGCCTCATCAATCAGGATCGAGTCAACCTCATCGACAATCACGAAGTTATGTCCGCGCTGAACCATGTCTTCGGGCACCTGCGCCATGTTGTCACGCAGGTAATCGAAACCAAACTCGTTGTTCGTTCCATACGTGATGTCACAGTCGTACTGCTTGCGGCGCTCCTCCGGGGTTTGCCCAACCAGGATGCATCCACAGGTCAGCCCCAGAAAACGGAAAATACGACCCATCAGATCAGACTGATACGACGCCAGATAGTCGTTAACCGTGACGACGTGAACGCCCTTGCCGTCAAGGGCTCGCAGGTAGGACGGCAAAGTTGCGACCAGAGTCTTACCTTCACCAGTCTTCATTTCAGCAATATTTCCCTTGTGGAGGGCGGCGCCACCAACCACCTGCACGTGGAACGGGCGGAGCCCAAGCACACGGTCAGCTGCCTCGCGGACCGTCGCAAATGCTTCGACCATCAGGTCATCAAGGGTTTCGCCTTCTTCCAGGCGCTTGCGAAATTCATCGGTCTTGGCCTGGAGCTGCTCATCTGTTAGCTCACGAAAATCATCTTCGAGGGCGTCCACCTGGTCCGCAATATTTTCTAGTTTGCGTAGGGCCCTGCCCTCACCCATGCGTAAGATCTTGTCGAAAATAGACACGACACTCCAAAATCGTTGAAATCAGCGGAAAATCAAATACTTAACCAAACCCATTGTAAACCCCCATATGGGCTCGCGCCGATTCAGTTCATTACATTCCAATTTTGGCGGACGAGGGCGGGGCTGGGGAAAACCTAGGAGAACTCTTGACCTTTCGACGGACACAGCCGTGG